>CAZSMH010000113.1:0-1994 GCA_964607965.1 uncultured Christensenellaceae bacterium | reverse complement strand
AGGCAGATTAATTAGAATTAAACATTGTTTTACTACCGGTGTCAATATATAAACTTAAAATTTTCAATCAATTAAGATTGTCATTTAATAATAATAGCGGAAGGAAAATAATTCATTGACAATATATAATGCTGTTTTTATACTGTAAGCTAAGTACGGTAATATGGGTAATCAAAACTAGTATCAGTATGGCAGAATGGTTGATACAGCCGATTTTTTGTTTACCCTTTGGATGTGCCAAAGGGTTTTTATATATCAGGATATTAAAAAAACGGAAGGATGGTGATCTTATGCTGGGTATGGGCGATTTCCCAATATTTTTGGTGTATGCTTTGTGCGTGCTCTCTGCGCTGGCTTGTGTTATCTACGGCATAATAAACTGGAACAAGGGGGCAAAAACCGATATACCCGAAACCGACAGGAAATGGCAGGATACAGAAAAGGATATTTCTGAGGATTTGGATATTTAAGAAAAGAAAGGAGGGGAAAATATGGATAGCAACTTAATTAGAATCATTATTATCGTTGCATTTTTGGGCATTATTGCCGTACTGGGCATAATGGGATATAGAAGGACGAAAACAACGGGCGATTATCTTTTAGGCGGACGTAAAATTCATCCTGCTATTATGGCGCTCTCATACGGCGCGGCATTTATCAGCACATCCGCTATAGTGGGCTTTGGCGGCTCCGCCGGCGCAAACGGCCTAAGCCTTTTATGGCTTACGTTTCTTAATATTTTTGTCGGCGTATTTATAGCATTTATATTCTTCGGGAAACGTACCCGCCGCATCGGCCGTAATATCAATGCTCATACATTTCCGGAATTTTTGGGCGAGCGCTTTCAGTCAAAGTTTATACGAAAGTTTGCGGGTTTAGTGATTTTTATTTTTATGCCTATATACACAGCAGCAGTAATGATAAGCGTTGCAAATGTTTTGGAAACAGGCCTTTCGCTTCCTCACGACGTTGTACTTTTAGTCTTCTCGGTTATTGTCGCGGCTTATGTGTTGTTCGGCGGTTTAAAAGGCATTATGTATACGGACGCATTTCAGGGAACGCTTATGCTGGTGGGCATGACGGTGCTTATTATAGCTGTGTATTCGCATTTCGGCGGGATTACTGCCGCCCATTCGAAGCTTACAGAACTGTCTGGCAATCCCGCAATAGCAGAACAAATAAGCGGTATGCAGGCGCAAGGGTTTACCGGATGGACGTCAATGCCAAAGCTGTTCTCTCAAAACTGGCTTACTGTTATCACCACAGTGGTTATGGGTGTGGGGGTAGGCGTTATTTCACAGCCTCAGCTTGCTGTGCGGTTTATGACTGTCAAGAGCGACAGGGAAATAAATCGTGCAATACCTATAGGCGGCATTTTTATTCTTATGATGACCGGCGTGGCTTTTATTGTCGGAGCGTTATCAAACATACATTTCTTCGATACGCAAGGGTCTATAGCCACGGTGGCAACGGGCGGTACCGGCAGCATCATTCCGGTGTTCCTAAGCAGCTTTATGCCCGAATGGTTTATGATGTTTTTCCTTGTTATTCTGATGTCTGCGGGCATGTCTACAATCAGTTCCCATTTTCATGCTATCGGTACAGCGGTAGGCAGGGATATATTTAAAGTAAAAGAGACAGATTCCAAAAAAGGATTGCTGGTTACACGTCTTGGCGTGCTCGTTGCCATAGTGATGGCCATAATTTTAGCTTATGTATTACCAGCTCTTTGGGAAGGCGCTATTACCAGCGGCACCGCGATGTTCTTCGGGTTGTGCTGCTCTGCATTCCTTCCGATGTATTACGGCGCGCTGTATATAAGAAAGATGAGCAAGGCGGCCGCGATTTCGGGCATGATTGCCGGGTTTTCCAGCAGCCTTTTATGGATGCTGTTTGTACACTCTGCCGAGTCTTCTAAACTGTTGCTGTGTGAAGCGCTGTTCGGAGTTAAAACACTGGCCCCAGAGGGTACGCTGCTTGAGTTTGTAGACCCG
>CAZSMH010000112.1:0-2011 GCA_964607965.1 uncultured Christensenellaceae bacterium | reverse complement strand
GATAGAGCGGGCAAAAGAAGCAATGGGAAGAGCATATGCGCCGTATTCGTGTTTTCGGGTGGGGGCTGCTCTGCTGTGCAGCAGCGGCCGTGTCTTCACAGGTGCGAATATTGAGAACGCCTCATACAGCGTTACATGCTGTGCGGAACGCGTAGCGCTTTTTAAGGCTGTCAGCGAGGGAGAAACCAAATTTGACGCTATTGCTGTCGTGTCGGACTCGGGCATGCCCACGTACCCATGCGGAGTGTGCCGGCAGGCGCTTTACGAGTTTTCGCCGGATATGAAAGTGATTGCGGCGGCAAACACGCTTGAACACCAAATAACAACGCTGGATGCGCTGCTGCCATGCGCGTTTTCCGGCAAAGATATGGAGAACTGATTGGAGCATAAAACAGCATTCATCGCGATAGCAGGAAGGGCAAACGCAGGAAAATCGACTCTTATTAACGCTCTGGTAGGCGTAAAAGTTGCTATTGTATCAAAGAAACCCCAGACGACGCGCAACCGTATAGCGGGAGTGGTTACGGGGGCGGACTATCAGATGGTTTTTCTTGATACTCCCGGTCTGCACGACCCCAAAAACAAACTGGACGAAATAATGCTTAAAACGGCATACGATACGGCACGGGATGTGGAAGCCGTGCTGTTTGTATGCGATGCGCTGCACGGTATTAAGGATGCGGACTTGCGTATACTCGGCAGGCTGAAAAAGGAAGGCTTGCCGATTGTTGCGGCAGTGAACAAGACAGACGTAGCGGGGAAACAAAAAAGCGTACAAGAGGCGCAGAAACTGAATGACACCGGTTTTTTGGAATATGTTTTTATAATATCAGCTAAGACGGGGGAAGGCGTTGATGAGCTTAAAGCCTATATGATGAGGTTCCTCTCTCCGGGACCAAGGTTTTACCCTGATGATACATACACCGACCAGTCCGGGCGCAGCGTTGTAGCCGAAATAATACGCGAGAAGGCACTAGAGCTGCTTCGGGACGAGGTGCCGCACGGAGTATGTGTGTCGGTTGAAAGCATCAGTAAGCGCGAGGAAAAAGAGATTACCGACATATCCGCCGTTATTATATGCGAACGCGAAAGCCACAAGGGAATAATTATTGGCAGCGGCGGGAAGATGTTAAAACGAATCGGCAGCGAAGCCAGGCGTGATTTAGAGGAACTTTTAAGAACCAAAGTATATCTTGAGCTATGGGTAAAGGTGGAAGAGGGCTGGCGCAACAGCACGCGCATGATGCGTGAGCTTGGATACGAATAGCATGGGCGCGGAACGAAAAAGTCTTGCCGTTGTTATAAGAACGGCGGATTATAAAGATAACGATAAGATGCTTACCCTTTTAACAAAAGAGTACGGGCGGATGTCCGCCAATGTGCGCGGCGCAAAAAAACAAACGTCAAAGCTGTTTTCGGCGGCGTCACTTTTTTGCTGCGGCGATTATATTTTTTATGAAAAAAACGGACGGTTTGGAGTTAAAGGATGCCGGATACGCCGCACCTTTTTTGGGCTTCAAAACGATTTTGACGCGTTTTCCGCAGCGTGCTTTATCGCAGACGCAGTTGATAAGGTGGCTTTGGAGGATGATATATCTCCCGGTCTGTTCTCTCTTACCGTACATGCGTTGTACTCGCTTGATACTGCGGCTGCCTCGCCGAGCACAGTGCTTTGCTATTTTCTGCAAAGGCTGCTTCATGTAGAGGGCGTATATCCGAGCCTTTATTCCTGTGCTGTATGCGGTTCCAAGAAAGCACTTGACTTTTTCTCAGCAGTCTACGGCGGCGCGGTGTGCGCAGATTGCGTGAAAACTCACGGGGGTACCGTGATAGATAAGCAGTTTATTGGCGCTATGCGCCGCATGGCGGGTATATCTTTGAAGGATATCGGGACATTATCAATGGAGCCTGCGGTCATAAATATTGTTAAATCAACGCTTATTGAATATTTTGAGCATGTCCTGCAAAGACCGCTTAAAACTACGCGGTTTGTCAACGGGGACATAACATA
>CAZSMH010000111.1:0-2055 GCA_964607965.1 uncultured Christensenellaceae bacterium | reverse complement strand
ATGCGCTGGACACCATAGGCGCGGCAGATGCTATAATTCCGCTTGCATTCGGCGCTGCATCTGTTGTTATATTTATGTTCGGTATATTCTATACCGTTTCGGTGATGTACCATGCCGACGACGTATCTTTGCTGATGGCGCTGCCGATAAAACCGTACCAGATACTCGGCGCAAAGTTCTTAACGCTTGTTGTATATGAGTATATGTTTGAAGCGTTTATTCTGCTGCCCGTGCTTATCGTATACGGGATTAAGGCTGGCGCCGGGGTATTATATGCCGTTTATTCTGTTATACTGCTTCTTACTGCACCTGTAATAGCGCTCGTTATGTCCGCTGTGCTTGTTATGCTTGTGATGCGTTTTACACGGTTCGGGAAAAATAAACAGCTGTTCAATTACATAGGCGGCATAATAGCTATGATAATGGCAATAGCGCTAAACGTAGGTATGCAGTCGTTTGCTGTCAATATAAGCGAAGGCCAATTGGCAGCAGATGCAGGACAGCTGACTGCGATTCTAAGCAACATTTTTCCGGGTATAGGATTTGCGTCCAATGCGCTTATAGCAAGCGAAACCGCCGGAGGCATTTTAAACCTGCTGCTGTTTTTACTGTGCACGGCTTTGGCTGCTGCGCTATTCTTAGGTTTCGGGCAGCTGGTCTATTTTAAAGGGCTGGTCGGGGTTTCGGAAGCGTCCGCAAAACGCAGGATAGTATCTTATGATGAACTGGGCAAACAAACAGCGGGACTATCTGTTACAAGAGCGTATCTTAAAAAAGAAATCCGGCAGCTTGTGCGTTCTCCCATAGCATTCTTAAACTGCGTTCTTATCAATTTTATTTGGCCGGTATTATTAATGGTAATGGTTTTTGGCAGCGGTCAGTCTGTTGATATGATGCGGGCAGTATTATCCGGCCTTAACGGAAGCGTTATTATTGCCGCTTTTGTTGGTATAAGCGCTTTTGTGTCATCTGCGAATGCTATAACAAGCACTGCAATATCGCGCGAGGGCAAGTCTTTGTGTTTTGTTAAATACATACCTGTGGAAATAAAAAGGCAGCTTAACGCAAAGGTGCTTTCGGGCATGCTGTTTTCATGCGCCGCTGTTGTTATAATGGCTGCTGCGCTTGCATTTTTCAGTATAGAACTTGCGGTTATAATTATTGCGCTGATACTTGGCGTTGGCGCTTCATTTATCAGTTCGGTTATTGGGCTGTTTATTGATGCTTCCAATCCTAAACTTTCATGGATGAATGAACAGCAGGCGATAAAACAGAATGTTAATGTATTGCTTCATATGCTGGCAGGCGTGGCACTTGCCGCAATAATCATTGTACCGGTTTTGCTTCTTGACTTTTCTTTTGAAATAACCATTGTGTTTGTGGCAATCTTTATTGGCTTGGGGGTTTTAATATTCGGGTACGGTATCAACAAAAGAATGGCGGCAAAAATCGAAAATATGGACGTATAAATAAGTATATTTTAATATATTAAAAAATAAGGAGGTTGTTTGAGGTGTTATTATATATTATAGGCGGTATCGCGCTGCTGCTCGTTATCTGGATTATCGCTGCATACAACGGTTTTGTAAAGCTGCGCAACAGCATTGAAGAAGCGTTTTCCACAATGGATGTTTACTTAAAAAAGAGGTATGATTTGATACCCAACTTGGTGGAAACAGTAAAAGGATACGCCGCGCATGAGAAAGAGACGCTCTCAAACGTGATTGCGGCGCGCAATATGGCAGCTTCCGCAACAACTGTTGAGGGAAGGATACAGGGAGAGAATGCGCTGCAAAGCACATTGAAAAATCTTTTCGCCGTGGCAGAAGCATATCCGGATTTAAAGGCCAATACTAATTTTCTTGAACTTCAGGGCGAACTGCGTCGGATAGAGGATGAGATTGCAAACTCAAGAAAATATTATAACGCAGTAGTAAAAACGTATAACACCAAGAGGGAAGTATTCCCGAGCGTTATTATCGCGGGAATTTTTAACTTTAAGAAAAAGCCTCTTTTCGAGGTTGCTGCAGAAGCGGAGCGGGAAGCCGTCAGAGT
>CAZSMH010000110.1:0-2155 GCA_964607965.1 uncultured Christensenellaceae bacterium | reverse complement strand
AATAAATCAGGAAAAAATGTATTTGCACAGTTTTTGTTAATAAGCATCAAAAAAAACGCAAACTAGCGCGTTTTGCCTTTCTGTTTATAAAAATAACAAAACCCCCGAAAACAACTTCCGGGGGTCTGCAAACCTCGTTAATTTTTATTTATCACCAGCTGCCGCCTGCACCGCCGCCGCCGCCTCCGCCGCCGCTGAAACCGCCTCCGCCGAAGCTTCCGCCGCCGAACCCGCCGCTATAACCGCTGCCGCTGGAGCTTGGTCTTGACACCATAGTTTCCCGAAAACTTGTCATGCTGCGCGATATCATTGAAGTGAAAACCATAGAATTGAACACCGATACTCCATAGCTGCCTCTGTACCAATCAGGCGGCTCTATGCCGATGTTCTCAAAATTCTTAGCCCATTTATCGGTTACACCAAGCACATAAGCATACGGCAGAACATTATAAAAGTAAGAAGGGTTTTGTTCAACCAGCACCTTTATCCTGTCCTTTTCGGCTTTTTCAATAAACTCTTTAAAGCCTATAAGCTTTGCCAGCCACTCCGCCCCTTGTTTTGTGCGTTTGCGCATTATAATAGTGAGCAGCAGCATAATAATCGTGGCGCCGGCGGTTGCAAGCAGTATGCCGGTACTAATATCTTCGTTCAATACAGGCATAACAACTATATAGATAATTAGTGCCGCTGCCAGCAAAATAACAGAGCCGATAAGCTGCGCTATGCGGCTGCCTTTTTTCGTAGATCTCCATTTTTCTGTTACATGAACGAGTATAAATAACGGCAGGCTGATAATCCATCCCCCGACTACAGCAACCATTGCTGCCATAATCCAGTCATACGTATCGGTGTATACCGCCCATAGCAGCGTCAACGCAACAGGCAGCATAGTAATCAGTCCCATCGCTGTGCGCGCGCGTTTGGACTCTTTTGTATAAATCCGCCTATCCGATGTGCCTTCAAAATAGTTATTAACAGCCGTTTTTGTGGTAGCCATCGTCGTATAGAATGTGTGCTTTAAACTCGAAACCGCAACAGCGTCGCCTTTGGCAAATAACTTGTCAAACATAGGCTTTTCAAAGCTTTTTCCCTTGCCTATATCTTTTAGCTTAACGAGTTCGAAATCGCCCTTGTTTTTTTCAATAATTTCTAGATTTCCTTTATCTGCCCAATACAATATCAGCGATACAATATCCTTATCGTCTACACAGCCGTCTATAACATAGCCGGCCTCAGCCGGAGTCATCCCGTCCGGCGGATAAAACTCAACCGTCGGGAAAAACTTCTCATCACGGCCGTATCGAGCCCAAAGCACAAAAGAGAGCAGCACACAAAGCGCACTTATAATCAATACTGCGTTTCTCCAGGCAGCCACAGGGTCTGTTGCACCTACAAAATAGCCTTCGGGAAGCGATATTCTGGCCGTCAAATACTCCCCGCCTGTAACCGCTCTTAACACATTGCCCCTTATAGTATTTCCGTCTTTTTCCCAATAAACCCCCGACTGATCGGCAGAACCATATGTGCTTAATGATATATACGTCTCGCCGTTAAACTCTTTTGGCATTTTTATTGAAAAGTTTACGTTTTCAATCGTGTTGCCGTAATTGCAGTATAAAAGGTTCCAGTAAAACTCGTCATAATCTTCTATTCCGTCAACGCCGAGATTGCATTTGTAAGAGATTAAATAAGTAACTTCGCCAGACACAAATTTGTCCGAATCTCCTATCTTTGCGACCAGAAATTCTCCCTCGCGGTAAAGTTCAAATTTATGTCCGGATACATTAAAGTCATATACGTTATAATTATATTTTGAATTGAAAGGCTCTCTATCTCTTTGAATATTGCCTCTTGTCTGCAGTTCATAATAAAACCCATGACGGCTCTCCGTGAAATTAAGCGTAAGCCGTTCAACAACGTCAATAACATTGTTTTCGCCTACTGTGATATGCACGTCATGTCTTAATAAATCGTACGCCTCATCCGCGCTCGCGACTTTCGGAACGCAAAACAGCGTTAACAATACTGCCGCTGCCAGCACAAGCCTTTTCATATAAACCCTCCCGTTAGTTTTGAAACCAACATCAACCTTAGAACTTGACTCTGACGGCTTCCCGCTCCGCTTCTGCAGCAACCTCGAAAAGAGGCTTTTTCT
>CAZSMH010000109.1:0-2239 GCA_964607965.1 uncultured Christensenellaceae bacterium | reverse complement strand
TAGCCGGGTAAACATCAAGCCCGTCCTGCGTTTCTTTTACGCGTGATACGATAGAACAGACGCCGAGTATGGCGGTCTGAGGCGGATTTATAACCGGAGTAAATCCTTCGACGCCCAATGAACCTAAGTTTGTTACAGTAAAAGAGCCGTTAGTTAGAAGTTCGGGGCTTATTCTGCCCGAGCGCGCTGCTAGTATAAGTTGCTTTGTCTGTTTTGCTATTTCACCAAGCGAGAGCTTATCCGCACCGAATAGCGTAGGTACAAGCAGTCCCTTTTCCGTGTCCACTGCTATACCAAGGTTAACCTCGTGAAACAGCCGTATCTTATCCTCGAGAAAATGTGCATTCAATGCGGCGTGATTTTTCAGCACCCGAGAAACCGCAAACAGTATTATATCGTTAAGCGTTATGTCTTCCACGTCCATCTGCGCGCTTGCCTGTTTAACCTGCTTTCGGAATGCAAGTATACGCGTGGCGTCAAAGCTCGAATGGTGCGTAAGCTGTGCCATTGACGAAAGCGAATGGTGCATGACTTTTGCCGTCGCCTTGCGTACGCCCGAAAGTTTCTCGTCCGTATACGTTGTGCCTGTCGTGTTTACAGCGCTTATAGTTGTTGTTTTTGTTTCTGCTTGCTTGGCTTGTGCGGTAAGCGTATATATATCGCGTTCTATTATACGCCCGTCAGGGCCGGTTGGCACTGCAAGAGACGCGTCTGCGTCCTGCCTTTGTGCAGCCATGCGCGCACGAGGAGAAATAAGCATCTTTCCGTCATTTTCTTTTGATTGTTCCAAATCTTTTATTTTGGCATCAGACAGCGCATTCTCGCTTTTTTGTACGCGAGCCGCTGCCTCGGTAACAGATGTCTGCGTTCCTATAAACGCGCTTATGTCTTCTCCCTCATCGCCTATTATGCAAACATTATTAAGGCAAGGCACATCATCGCCTTCCTCTGCCAGTATTGCCAGCAGTGTACCCTCAAACGAAGATTCCTCGTCAAACGCCGCTTTGTCTGTTTCGTATGAGAATAGCAAATCTCCCTCCGCTACCTTGTCTCCCACTTTCTTGTACCATTTTGTAATTATGCAGCTTTCTACCGACTGCCCTTGTTTGGGCATTATGACTGAATTGACCATAGAATCCTCCTTAATACAAGGGTGCTTTTTATAGATATTATAATTCGAATACAAATAAATATCAACATATTTTTATTATTTTCTAATGCTTTCGGTCACATTCGGTCATTTTTTAATATTTATTCTTGCACGTTTACGGTTTTTACTGATATAATCTAATTACATTTATGAGAGAAGGTGTTTTATTGTTTGCGGTAGAAAGGCAAAATAAAATCTTAAGCTTGCTCAACGAAAAAAAGAGTCTCTCTGTTCAGGAAGCGGCTTTGGTTTTCGGTGTAGCGGAAGAAACAATCCGCAGGGACCTAAATGCGCTTGAAAAGCAAGATCTACTTATACGCACACATGGCGGAGCGATTGTTACCGAAAGCACGCGGCACGAAATCTCTTACGAAAGGCGCAAGAGCATCAACATTACCGGCAAAGACAGAATAGGCGCGCAAGCCGCTAAGCTGATTGACGACGGAGATATAATAATGCTGGATGCCAGCACATCAGCTTTTTGTCTTGCAAAAAATATTAAAGCAAAAAAGGGTATCACAGTTATCACCAATGCTCAGAGTATCATTGCTGAGCTTTCGGGCTCAGAAGAAATCGAACTGATTTCTACTGGCGGCAACTTAAGGCGAAAGAGCATGTCGTATGTTGGGCGAATTGCCGAGACCGCTCTTGAGAATTACCAAGCTACCAAGTTTTTCTTCTCGTGCATGGGTTTTTCTTTGGAAAGAGGAATTACCGATTCCAACGGACAAGAATCAGAAATGAAAAAAATAATGCTGAGGCACTCACAAAAGGCTTTTCTTTTGTGCGACTATACGAAATTTGATAATGTAGGTTATGCATCCACCGCCAAAGAAACCGATATTCAAGTGCTGATCTGTGACAAACCTCTCTTAGACCTTGTACATAAAAGCATAACCAGGCTCGGCATAGAGATTATTTATGCTCAGCCTTAGCGTTCACATTTCTTAGTCCGCAGACCAATAGTTTTATAACTGACTTAAAGATAAGGAGCGCAGATGAGTGCAACCAATAAGCCCGAATGGCTGAAAAGCAGAGTTAACATGGCTGCGATGTCTGAAATGGAAGCGTTGCTTCGCTCTTATTTAC
>CAZSMH010000108.1:0-2679 GCA_964607965.1 uncultured Christensenellaceae bacterium | reverse complement strand
TTCATTTTACCTCCGTTCAGGTTCCGTATTATTAGCGGATACCCGACATTGTTTTATTCGGTTTTTCCCTCAACTGCGTGACGCTGCTTTTTAAAGCATACACCCGCAGACGAAAAAAACCGTAGCTGTATTATATCAGCGCCTTATCTGCCGCGCAACTATTTGATTCTTTTCTGCATGCGCCTTGTTTCGGTAATCTTTTTTTCGTAACCTTCTTCCGATGGTGTGTAATAAACACGGTCGGTTAAATTATCAGGCAGATACTGCTGCGGTATATAATGGCGCTCATAATCATGCGGATATTTATAGCCCTTTCCGCTGCCGAGAGCTTTTGCGCCGTGATAACTGGTATCGCGCAGATGCTGCGGCACGGGCAGCTGATATGCGTTTTCGGCATCCCTGAAGGCAGCGTCTATTGCACAAACAACCGCATTGGATTTGGGCGATTCGCATATGAAGATAATGGCCTGCGCTATTGAAAGCCGGGCTTCCGGCATACCTACAAACTCCAGCGCCTGCGCCGCCGCAACTGCCTGAGACATAGCCGAAGGGTTAGCAAGCCCGACGTCTTCGCTTGCGTGCGCGAGTATGCGCCGCACTATAATCCGCGGGTCCACTCCCGCGTAAATAAGCCGTGCAAACCAGAAAAGCGCGGCATCAGCATCCGAGCCCCGCAGCGACTTGCAGAAAGCACTTAGCATGTTGTAGTATTCCTCATCGTCACACCGCACTGCGCGCCGCTGTATAGATTCTTCCGCCGTTTCAATATCAATATTTATTGTTCCGTCCTTATCAGGGGACGTTGTCAGCACTGCAAGCTCTATGGCGTTTAAAGCGGTACGCGCATCGCCGTTAGCCACATTGGCAATGTGCTCTGCCGCATCGTTGTTTAATGCAACCTTTAAATTGCCAAGCCCGCGCTCCTTATCCAAAAGCGCCATGTGCACTATCTGTTTCACATCGTCCTTGGTCAGCGCAAAAAATTGGAACAGCCTGCAGCGGCTTATAATAGCGCTTGTCATGCTAACCATAGGGTTTTCGGTGGTAGAGCCAATAAACCGTATCGTGCCCTTTTCGATAGCCGGCAATATACTGTCCGACTGTGTTTTTGACCACCTATGGCATTCGTCCAAAAGCAAATACGTATGCCTGCCGTGCAGCTCAAGCCTCTCCTGTGCTTTTTCGATTATGGCGCGCACATCCTTAACGCCGCTTGTAACAGCATTAAGCTTCTCAAACGCCGCGCCTGTTGTGTTGGCAATCACATACGCAAGCGTGGTTTTCCCTGACCCGGGCGGACCGAAAAATATAGAGGACGTTAAGCTGTCGGTCTCTATGGCACGCCGAAGAAGCTTGCCCTTGCCCACGATATGCGCCTGCCCGAAAAACTCGTCCAAATTACGGGGACGCATCCTGTCTGCCAGGGGCGCGGATTTTTTAGATACTTGTTCGAATAAACCGCTCATGCTTTTTAAACAGCGCCGTTCGGCACCTCTCCTTTATGCATATGATACCACGCCTGCCGCCTGCTGCAAAGGCAAAGAAAATAACCTCTCCCCTCCTTTTCATTTCTGTTTTTGGCTGCTGCGGATTATCAAGCAGCAAGCCGTCTTTTACATGCCAAAAAAACGACGCTTTACAATAAAAAATCTTGACACTTAATGATGGAATGTATAGAATATATCCTGCATGTTTGACCGTTCACTAGCCCCGATCGGAGAAATGTGCCTAAATAACGTTGATAGTGCAACCACTAGGAGGAAGAGCCTGATGAAATCATATATGGCAAAACCCGGCTCTGTGGAACACAAATGGTATGTTGTTGACGCCGAAGGCCTGGTTTTCGGTCGTCTCGCAAGCCAGGTTGCGTCCATTTTGAGAGGAAAGAACAAACCGGAGTTTACGCCTCATGTAGATACCGGCGATTATGTTATAATAATAAACGCCGAAAAAGTTGTTTTTACCGGAAACAAACTTGCTCAAAAGGTATACCGGCGGCATTCCGGTTATGTAGGCAGCTTAAAAGAAACCAAGTACGAGCATCTTATGGAAACAAAGCCGGAGTTTGCAATGTACGAAGCCGTAAGACGTATGCTGCCTAAAAGCAAGCTTGGCAGACAAATGCTCAAAAAGCTGCGCGTCTATAAGGGCGGAGAACACGAACACGCAGCTCAAAAGCCAGAGCTTATAAAGCTTGAAGGCTGACAGGAGGATAATTAACGTGGCAAAAACACAGTTTGCAGGTACAGGAAGAAGAAAAAGCTCTATTGCAAGGGTTATAATCTCTCCGGGCAACGGCAAAATGCAGGTAAATAATAAAACAATAGACGAATATTTCGGTTTTGAGACACTGCGCATGCTTGTCAAATCTCCGCTGGTGCTTACCGAAACGCTTAATAAGTACGATGTTGTTGTATCGGCGAAAGGCGGCGGATATACGGGACAGGCGGGAGCAATACGCCATGGCATATCTCGCGCGCTTATAAAGGCTGAGCCGGAATTAAGGCCTTTGCTTAAAAAGGCAGGGTTTTTAACCAGAGACGCAAGGATGAAGGAAAGAAAGAAATACGGCCTTAAAGCCGCAAGGAGAGCGCCGCAGTTCTCCAAGAGATAAGTACTCTTACGGGTACACCCAATTTGTGTGCCCGATATATAAAACGAGCCGTTTCGGCTCGTTTT
>CAZSMH010000107.1:0-2845 GCA_964607965.1 uncultured Christensenellaceae bacterium | reverse complement strand
CCCCGCCGTTACCTATAACTATTGCGTCTTTGCCGCTGTTTTTTGCTGCATACATTGACGCGTCCGCATGTGCAATCAATGTATCAAGGCTCTGCCCCGGCATTAAGTGCGCTATCCCATAGCAGCACGTCGGCTTAAAGCCGATGCCGAAATCATGCCCGTATATGGCCTGCCTTACCCTCTCCATAAGCTTTTTTGCTTCACACGTAGATGCATACGGCAGCAGCAATATAAATTCGTCTCCCCCCCACCGGACACATATATCCTGCTTGCACAGATGATTGCGCGTAATCTTGGCAACAGTCTGCAGTATGCCGTCCCCTACAACATGACCGTATGTATTATTAATCTGCTTTAGGTTATCTACATCTATCATCACAAGCGCAAGCTCTATGCCTTGCTCTCCCAAATTCTCGACCCACTTTTTACCCTTATCTTCAAGCATGTTGCGGTTCCCTATAAGGGTTAAAGGGTCTGTTATGCGCTCATATTCAAGTTTCGCCTTTGCTGTGCACTCACGCAGCTGAATGCCTCTGAAATAATACGCAAATAAAGCGCAAACCGCAATTTCTGCGCCCAGATAAATAGTGCCTATTATAATATTCGTCGGGCTTATATTGGAAGGATGCATACTCGCAAAAGCAAGAAACGCAGCGGAACCAAGCAAGGCCGTTCCCAGCATAAACTTCCACTTGTTTGGCATAAAGAACATGACAATAACGAGTATCATCATGCCCAAAAGCTGCATCATATAATCCGGAGACAAGTGCATGTTGAAAACTGTCAGGAACTGAGCGACAGCTGCGATTTCCGTAACAGTAACAATGACGGAAAGAACATTAAAGGTTTTAATTCTTTTTCTAAAGATCATTATCATAACAATAATCAATGAAAAGACTGACCGTATGGTAATCACGGACATCACATAGTTGCCGGTTAAGCTAATAAGGTCTGGAATCAGTAATAATAGATTGAATAGTACGATGATGATTGCAGATGCTTTAATAATTGGCAGGGAAACATTAAGGCGGTAATTGTCAAAATCACACCCCTGTATCCCGTTTGAATGTTGCTCCATCTCTCTAACCTTCTTGTTATGTGTTTGTATATTATTATTATTTTATTTTCAATGCCGCTTACTTTTTATTAATAGTGTCGGCAACATATAAACCGTGTGCGGCTGCATGAGATAACGACCGTGTAAATCCGGCACCATCCCCTACAGCGTAAATACCGCTGCATCCCTTTAGTATAAAGTCCTCTGTTTCAGGCCTTGCGGAATAATATTTGCATTCTACGCCATAAAGAAGAGTATCATGGTTGGCCGTTCCCGGAGCTACGCTGTCAAGTGCGTGCAATGTTTCTATTATATTATCAAGCTGTCTCTTTGGCATACACAGGCTCAAATCCCCGGGCACAACATCAATGGTAGGAACGGTTGTAGAGGCGCGGAGCCTGGCCGTGTCTGTCCTCCGCCCCGCTTCCAAATCTCCCAGGCGCTGCACCAGCACGCTGCCTCCGCTTATAAGGTTGGCAAGAGACGCTACATACCGTGCATATTCTATTGGGTCTTTAAATGGCTGAGTAAAGCGTATCGTCGAAAGAAGAGCAAAATTTGAGTTTTCGGTTTTCTTGTTTTCTCCTTTGTATGAGTGGCCGTTGACGGTAAGTACGCCGTCGGTATTTTCGATTACCACGCTGCCGCGCTCATTGAAACAGAACATGCGTGTAACATCGCCGTAGCGTTTGCTTCGGTACCATATCTTCGGCTCGTATATTTTAGAAGAAAAATGTTCCCATACTATTGCAGGCAGCTCAACGCGCACGCCTACGTCCACCTGGTTATTTGTCATCTCTATACCGTTTTTGCGGCACCATTGTGCGAACGAGCGGCTTCCTGCTCTGCCAACAGCAAAAACTATTGTATCGGCGGAAAAAGAAGCGTCTTTTGTATAAAGTATATGTTTATCCTTATCTACATCAGTTATCTCTGTATAAGTTAATATTTCAACTTTTTGAGCAATATCGTCAATCATGTGTTTCATAGTTTGATAGTTCGCATCTGTGCCGAGGTGTTTAAGTTTGGCCTGTTGCATATGCAGGTCATGCTTTATACATATTTTTTTCAGTCCGTTGTCAGGATTATAATACGAGGTATCGGCTCCATATCCTTCAAGCAGCTTATCGGCCTGCACAATGTACTCAAGCACCGTTTCGTGGCTTAAATAGTCTGTCAGCCATCCGCCGTATTCAGTTGAAATAATATATTTGCCGTCGCTGAACGCGCCTGCCCCTGCTATGCCTTCCATTATTGAACAGTGTGCGCAGCCTTGACAATTGGTAGTCTTTCTGGTAATCATCGGACAGCAGCGCTTTTCAAGGGGAGCGCCTTTTTCTATAATTATAATTTTCAGCGATGGTTTTTTTGATATCAACCGATGGGCTGTCATAAGACCGCTTATGCCGCCGCCTATTATAGCAACATCGTAGTTTGGGCTGCTAATCATCATTCCTCCGAGTATAAATAGCCGTTAGTCGCCCAATTATAACACTTTTTCTTGGAAAATGCATGTTTTTTGCCGTGCTTATCAATATTTATCATTCAAAAATAAGTATAGCATTACGCAGCAACTTTTATATAAGTGGTTGACTTTTTGAATGCGTATGATTAAAATCATATTTGCCGGTTTAAACCGGAATATGCGAGGGTGGCGGAACTGGCAGACGCGCACGTTTGAGGGGCGTGTGGTATAACCGTAGGGGTTCAAGTCCCCTTCCTCGCACCAAACATACATAATCCGAACCACTCAATGCGGGTATCCCCCGTTGGCGAAGGGTTCGGATT
>CAZSMH010000106.1:0-2848 GCA_964607965.1 uncultured Christensenellaceae bacterium | reverse complement strand
ATTAAATCCGAATTTAATTAGGGCTGTTCATTTATTCTGTCATCCTTACTCTTTTTTGCTGCAGCCACAAGGTCTTTAAACAGCGGATGAGAGCGTATAGGCCGGGATTTAAATTCAGGATGGAACTGAACACCCACAAACCACGGGTGAGTGCCGATTTCCAAAATTTCAACAAGCCCATGCTCGGGATTTACACCTGCCACGCGCATACCGTTTTTTATTATTTCCTCAAGATACACATTGTTAAACTCATAGCGATGGCGGTGACGTTCGCTAATTTCCTCTTTGCCGTAAGCAGCATAAGCAAAAGTGTTTTTATTAAGGCAGCATTTATAGTGTCCAAGCCGCATAGTACCGCCCATATCGGATACGTTTTTTTGCTCAGGCATAATATCTATAAACGGATACGGTGTATCCGAACAATGTTCGGTTGAATTTGCTTCGCGGTATCCAAGAACATTTCTTGCGAACTCTATTACAGCAAGCTGCATTCCAAGACATATTCCAAGGAAAGGCACGCCGTTTTCTCTGCAATACTGTATTGCCTTTATTTTTCCTTCTATACCACGTTCACCGAAACCGCCCGGAACTATAACGCCGTCCGCGGGTTTCAGTATAACAGCAGGGTCACAAGTTTCTTCGAGATCCACTGCATTAACCCACAAAATATCAACATCAAGCTTATTTGCGATACCCGCATGCGTTAAAGATTCTGCTATACTTAAATATGCATCGTGAAGTTCAATATATTTTCCGACAATAGCTATTGTGACCCTTGGTTTTTTACGTTTTTGTATTTTAATTATATCTTCCCATTCCTGCATATCAGAGGGGGTGTCTGGCAGCCCTAGCTTTTGACATACGAGAGTATCGAGTTTTTCATTACGCAGCAATATCGGCACCTCATAAAGTGACTGCGCGTCTATGTTTTGTACTACATTGGCAGGGCTTACATTGCAGAAAAGCGAAATTTTCCGTTTGATATCATCATTTAATTCCATCTCGGTACGGCATACTATTATATCCGGTTCAATACCTATAGTGCGAAGCTCTTTGACGCTGTGCTGAGTAGGCTTGGTTTTTAGTTCTCCGACCTTGTTAAGGTACGGCATAAGAGTTACATGGATGTAAATGCAGTTTTCTTCTCCGACTTCCCACTTTATTTGGCGTATTGTCTCAAGAAACGGCTGGGACTCAATATCGCCCACAGTGCCTCCGATTTCTGTTATAACCACATCAGGTTTTGATTTACTGGCCACGTTATAAATCCGGCGTTTTATTTCATCGGTGATATGCGGTATAACCTGCACTGTTCCGCCAAGATAATCACCTCGGCGTTCTTTATTAATAACCTGCCAGTAAACCTTGCCGGTGGTAACGTTTGAGTCTGCGAATGAGTTTTCGTCTGTGAAACGTTCGTAGTGACCGATATCAAGGTCTGTTTCCGCACCGTCGTCAGTTACAAACACTTCGCCGTGCTGAAAAGGACTCATGGTTCCGGGGTCTATATTTATGTAAGGATCGCATTTTTGAAGCGAAACTTTAAACCCCCGGCTTTTTAGCAGCAGCCCGAGTGATGCAGCCGTAATGCCTTTTCCAAGCGATGATACAACACCGCCGGTAACAAAAATAAACTTTGTTGACATAGAAAACCCCTCCAAGATAATAAGAAAAAATTTATAGATATTCCATAACCATTATGCGAGTACGTTTTTTTAACGAAGCCTTATCAATTTTCATTTGGCACTTTCCAAGATGCGATATATCGTAATCACTCCGTGCAATTTCCAAAAAATCTTGCAGCGGTGCTATATCAAGATTTGTCACAGAAGTTTTAAAGTGCATTGGTATTATTATATTCGGCGATATCGCTTCGCAAATAAGAAGTGCTTCTTTTGCATCTATTGTGTAATTGCCTCCAACCGGTATCATAATAATATCAGCACCTTTTAGTTTTTCTATAACAGAATCTTTTGGCATGCAGCCTAAATCCCCCATATGGCAAAGGCGAAGGCCGTTTATAGTAAGCATAAAAACTGTATTTTCACCGCGTAAATTTCCTTGTTTGTTATCGTGATATGTTTTTATTCCTTCGATGGTTAAATCACCGAATTTATAGCTGCCCGGTTTATTGACAACCGTATAGTCGCCAAAAACATAAGATAAATCGTTATGATCGTAATGTTCATGACTTATTAAAACTATATCCGCTTCAATCCGTGACGGTGTATACCCTATGGATTTATCATACGGATCAAACAAGATTCTGGTGTCGTTTTTTAATGTTACTTTAAAGCATGAATGTCCCAGCCAGTTAATAATCATATTATCACCTCTTTTGCTTAAAATAAATAACGTGTTTAGCTTTTGCTGTCTTTCATTTGTTTAAACGACAAATTAAGCTTATTTAACGTAAACATTTCTCCCAGAGTCATTTCATATTCAAGGTTTAAACTTCCGTCCTGCTCGCCCAGCTCGCTTTCGACTCGCACCGCGAAAACGCTCATATTCATAGTGCCGTGCGGCGTTGAATAATAACCTTGAAATACGCTGCCCGGGGAAAACACCATGTGTGTATCAAACGTTCCGCTTCTTTGAAGAATGACGCTGTTATTTTTAAGCGTCAGTTTTGTTGTGCATCCTTCTATACCTGTCAGTGTGCTTTCATCATATTCCAGCAGATATCCGTCAGAAAGCCTGCAAAAGCGCCCTTCTGTGACAAACTCGATAAGCTCGCTGTTATCGCCTTCAGATTGAGTTCCTTTTATCGTCAGCAAAATGCGCTGCATATTAAACTCCGTTCACAATTAAAAAATATTATAGCACAAATAAATGTATAAAAACAATT
>CAZSMH010000105.1:0-3010 GCA_964607965.1 uncultured Christensenellaceae bacterium | reverse complement strand
ACTCTTATTTGGAAGCAATGATATCATCCGCGGCGTAGTTTATTCCGAAATACTTACCCGAAAACGCCGCTAGAATTTGCGGATATTTAAGAATATATATGTCAATAAAAAACGTCTTTAATAAGGCGTTTTTTATTGACAATTTGATAATAGTATGATAGCTTATTAATAATAATTATTAATAAGTGCAGGAGAAAATGTGGCTAACGGTCTTAAGATAAGGAATACTAAACAGCGTAAATATATGCTGGGGCTGCTTAAATCGACAAAGTCTCATCCGAGCGCATTTTGGCTGTATGAAAAAATGCTGCCGGAATTTCCGCAATTAAGCCTTAGCACTGTTTACAGAAATCTTGGGGTTTTAGAAAACCAGGGGCTACTTCAAAGGCTGTCGTGCGGCGGCTCTTTCGACAGGTATGATGCCGACATTTCAATGCATTCACACTTCTTTTGCCGAAAGTGCGGAAAGGTATATGATATTGATGCAAAAGACCTGGAAAAAAGCGCAATAAAGCATGTATGCATTGAAGGGCACCAAATAGAAACCTGTAGCATCACTTATTATGGTATTTGCAGTGATTGCTATAAGAATAAAAATAAATAAGGAGGAAAAGGTTATGACTCGATATGGGGACTGTTATCATTGCAAGGTCTGCGGACATGTTGTCGGTATACTTAAGCCGGGCAATCCGTCGCTTGTCTGCTGCGGGCAGGATATGATTCTTCTTGAGGCAAAAGAAGCAGATGAAGGAAAAGAAAAACATGTGCCGGTAATAATACCGGAGGGCAATAACACAATGATAAAGCTCGGCAGCATACCCCACCCAATGACGAATGAACATTATTTCTGCTTCATTGAAATTGTTAAAAAAGACGGTCAGAGCATATATGCGCGTCTAAAACCGGGGGAGGAACCTTCGGCTATATTCAACATAAATGTAATGGATATTGATGCAGTATATGCTTATTGCAATATTCATGGGTTGTGGAAAAAGCAAGTATAATAATTTAAAACTAAGAGGAGGAAAGGTAATGAGAAAACTAAGAGGTACAAAGACAGAAAAAAATCTGATGGAAGCGTTTGCAGGCGAATCGATGGCACGCAACAAATATTCGTACTTTGCGTCCCGCGCTAAAAGCGATGGTTATGTACAGATATCTAATATTTTTGCTGAAACTGCAGATAATGAAAAAGAGCATGCGAAACTATGGTATAAGCTGTATGCAGGCATAGGCTCTACAATGGATAACCTTGTTACTGCAGCGGCCGGCGAGAATGACGAATGGTCTTCTATGTATCCGCGCATGGCAAAGGAAGCCAGAGAAGAGGGATTTGACGATATAGCCGATTTATTTGACGGTGTGGCCGGTGTAGAGAAAAAGCATGAGGAACGCTATAATAAGCTATATGAAAATATTAAAGCCGGAATAGTTTTTCAGCGTGACACGGCGGTGGAGTGGAAATGCGCTAACTGCGGACATCGATTTGTCGGCAAGGAAGCTCCTGAACAATGCCCTGTATGTGCGCATCCCAAAGCGCATTTCGAGCTATTCGCGCAAAATTATTAAAGTAAAAGAGGCCGTTATCGGTCTCTTTTTTTGCATAATAACAGATAAAAAAGGCAATAATACCAATAAATAAACCGGGACAACAAGAAAACGCGCGAATGCTTCTTTAAAATGTAATCATGCCGTAATATAAAATTAATATATACATTTTTTAATCAATAGGCTGTGATAGTACAAGCCTATTAGTTTTGTAAAAAAAATCGCTTATAGTTATAATTACGTAACTTAAAGTTAAGGGGGTATAAACCATGAAGAATTATTTAAGGCTTATCGTTGTAATTATCTGTGTTATAACGGTGCTGTCTTTGTTTTCAACCAACGCAGAGGCTGCCGGGACTTTACTGCGCCTTGGCAGCAGCGGAGGCGCCGTTACAGAACTGCAAAACCGTCTGCACAGCCTGGGATATCTTGATTATCACGGGGCAACAGGCTATTTCGGAACGATTACTAAAACAGCAGTCTTAAGATTTCAGAGAGTAAACGGGCTGGCTGCGGACGGCATAGCGGGACCGTTGACAATAAACAGACTATACTCAGGTTCGGCCAGAAGCCTGCTTCTGCGTGCAGGCAGCAGCGGAGAAGCTGTGCAAACAATGCAGCTTAAATTAAAAAGTCTGGGCTATTTTGCCGGAACCGGAACCGGACATTTCGGAGCAGTTACTTTGGATGCTGTTAAGCGTTTCCAGAAGGCTCACGGACTAGCAGCAGACGGAATAGCGGGACCAGCAACGCGTAAAATGCTGTTTTCAAACAGCGTAAAAAAGGTACCCGCACCATCAAAAAATACATCAGCTGCCGTGATTGCAGATATAGCGCTTTCTCAAAAAGGCAAGCCTTATGCCTGGGGAGGCAACGGCCCGTATTCATACGACTGCTCCGGGCTTGCGTATTATGCTATGACGCAGGCGGGTTACAAAGTATCAAGGTTCTCGTCGGCAGGGTACAGCACTGTTGCATCGTGGCCGAAAATAACGGGCAATAATCTTGATAAGGGAGACCTTTTGTTCTTCCGTTCGGATACATCCGCAAGCATCGGTCATATGGGGATATATACAGGAAACGGTGAATTTGTGCATGCTTCGTCCGGGCAGGGGCGAGTAATGGTCAGTTCGCTCGACAACGTATACTGGTCTCGTAATCTATTGTTTGCGCGACGCATTGTATAGCTAATTAAGAAAAAAGCGCCCCAAAATTTGAGGCGCTTTTATGCTAATACATAAGTTTGTTTTTCAGTGGGAATGTTACACAGCTTTTGTAGATTCAACGGAAACTTGTTCATTCTCCGCATCGTTGCCAAAAATGCGCTCAATATGAGCTTTATCGAATTTTTTTGACATAATGCTGACAATTGGAGTTACTATTAGAGAGAGCAGCATTGCCATTGACCCGATAGCAGGAGCGCTCATCCAGCCGGGCAGAACTTTAAAAATATTAAGTATCA
>CAZSMH010000104.1:0-3133 GCA_964607965.1 uncultured Christensenellaceae bacterium | reverse complement strand
TATTGAGAGGTAAATGCGTCTTTTGCTCTTTGCTTAATTGCAGCTCTGTCAAACATAACAAGACCTCCTTGTTTGTTAATAACATTATTATATTATTTTAACTTTAATTATACAACAAAGTACCAAAACACGGTCATACATTAGCTATAATGAGAACACAAGTTCGATATGTATTGAATAAAAAAAGGGGTCAATAACAAATAGGCGAATAAAGAAAAGACATAACAGCCTTTGCTAAAAGTTTGTATCAGTTTCTTTATCATCCTTCATGGCCTCAATCAGCTTTATGGCAAGACGCAGCTCTTCTCCGCTGATATTACGCTCGGCGACTTCTCTGAGTATTTCAGGCGTTATGCCACGGCTTGACAGCGAAGAGGGAAGCGCTGACTGCTCGAGCGTTTTATAGCGGCGGCTTTGCTCAATGCCTAAAAGATAGTCGGCGGAGCATCCGAGAGTATCACAAAGCTTTTCGAGAACTTCTATTGAAGGGCGCTTGCGTCCGCTCTCTATTTCTGCAAGAAAAGCCTGCGTGATGCCTATGCGTGCGGAAAGCTGAGCCTGCGTAAGCCCTTGCTGTTTGCGCTTTTGCTTTAATTTTTTTGGTAGGCCGTCCAAATAAATTACTTCCTTATAGATGTATTGTGTTACACATAAGGATTATAGCCGAGAGCGATAGATTTGTAAAGTATAGCTTTAAGCTATTGACAAATTGTCGAATTATGGCTAGGGTGATGCCATAGGGAATATGGAGGTGAGAACGTGAGAGTGATTCTGGCCATGATACGCGAGGGTGCGAACATCTCGCAAACGCAGATTTCAAAAAGCGCGGGAATATCACAGGGTTATTATTCAGATATAGAATGCGGTTTGCGCTGCCCGTCGCCCGATGTTGCGGTACGCATTGCGCGTGTGCTTGATATCCCTGAAGGTGAAATATTCCGCGTTTTTTACGATGAAAAGCAAAGGAGAAAAAGAGATGCAGTATGATTATCTAAAGGAGAGCCGCAGGCTGGATGCGCTTGCACAGGCACTTTGCTCTGTTACGGCTGATTTTTCTGATACGAAAGAGAAGGAGACGGCTGTTGCCGCTATGGCACTCTTAAAGATTGTGCTAAAGCAGCTTGATATACGTGAAATAGCGTTTGATAAGCTTGCAGAGAAGGCGCATTATAATGCATCAGCAAAGCCGCTTTGAAGGGGAAGCAGTGCAGCCGCCGGCGGTTTTGTTCTGCGGATACTGCGGCAGTCCAATAAGACACGGTTGCAGCTATTACGTTTTTGAGGAAATCGACATATGTATGGAATGCGCAAAAAAGTTCGCATGGCTTGTATTTTTGGAACGGGCACAGCAAAGGTATGCAATGCCGGAAAACTGGCTGTGAGGTAGATTTATGAGAGAAGTGGAAATGTTTTTGAAAGATTACTGGTATGCGACGCGCAGCATAGGCAGGCTGATGCTGGATCTTGCAGCGGCGCGACATGCTTACGAACAAAGCTGCCAGTACATACCGTCAACAGGCGGGTTTGTAAAAACCGGAAAACAGCGCTATAACGCGTACAGTGCGGTGGAAAGGGCGGCTGTAATAGCCGTTGATCAGTTTCGCGCCGAAGTTGAGAGCATTGAGCGCAGGCTGTTGGGCGAGCGCCGCACGGTGGAGTTTATTGAACAGACAGTACGCGACGCCGGGTTGACAGCGCCCGAAGCCGGATATGTGCGTCTGCGGTATTTTGAGGGAAAAAGCGTGGAAGCCGCGGCTCAACGTTTATTCTGTTCCGTGGCAACTGCAGGGCGGCTGCGCGTTTCGGCGCTTGACAAAATCGAAAGGAGCAGGAACGGCAAAACAGCAAAAGCGCTTTGAGGGGGATAACCGTCATAAGTTTATACATCAAACAAAGAGAGCATACTGTCAAAACTGTGCTATTTTTTTGTGCAGCGATACGCCAGAAACACAAGTTATGTTATAATATACAAAACAGTAAGCGTATTTGAACGGAGGTTTATACATGGATACTTTTTTTGTGTCTCTTGACGTTTTAAGCACTGTGCAGGCAGTCAGCGATGCGGTGGTAAGGGGAAGCATAACCGGAGAGCTTATAGACCGTTACGGGGCTGCGGCTCCGGACGGCAAAGGGTTTGTGGTGCTGGTATTCGAGAAGCACTATTACCGGGCAGGTAACAGGCTTACGCTGACAGTGACGATAGACGATTTGGAGGGCAGGACCCGCGTTCACAGCGTGGGCGGAGGCGGAGGAGAGGGCTTATTCCGTTTCGACTGGGGCGCGTCAAAAAGCTTTTCGAATGTTGTTTCCGATGTACTTGCGCCTTACCGTCTGTAACAAACCGGATTTTGGCATAAGCCGATGCACCGCTTTAATAATGCTGCGGCAGCGCACAGTACCTTATAAAACATAGTATGCAATCAGTTATACTATACTGCATATATTGATTATATAAGGGGGCGAATTTTATGTGCGGTGGTTCCTGCTATGGATATCGGGGAGAGGCTTTTAGTTGCTGCAAATGCTGTTGCTGCTGCTGCAAATGCTGTATGCAATCGCGGGGTTGCTGCTGATACGCCCCAAAGTCGGCCTGCTTTAAGGCAGGCCGGTACATGAACCTACTGTTTGATTCGCTCCCTTTTAATTTGTTGCTTAAAGTTTTTTCCGTTATCAAAGTACAACAACATGTATTTATGAATATGTATAGTCATAGGGGGGTGAAAACTCATGTGTTGTGGAAATCCTTACGACCGGTGGGGACGGGGCGGCTGCCCTTATCGCGATGGCTTTGGCCCAGGCTTTGGCTGCGGCCGCGGCCGGCGCTGCTGGTAATAACCTAAAAAGGCTCGCCGTTTAAGGCGGGCCGTACATGTCAAATAGTTAATGCCTCCCGGCTGTTTTCGGAAGATCTGCGGCACTCGTTTAGAGCAATAACGAGTGCCGCTTGACTATTAAAAACAACCTCAGCCGTCATGAGGATTGGCTTCTCCGCTGTGCACAATCCGTATATTTTCCGGAAGCCCTAAATCGTTATCCCGATCTTTAACTTTCGGCGCCTTTTTTCTTTCTTTTTTGCGTTTCATCAATATGCTCCTTTCATGGGTTTGCTTTTAGTATGCGCAAATGATAAAAA
>CAZSMH010000103.1:0-3448 GCA_964607965.1 uncultured Christensenellaceae bacterium | reverse complement strand
TTTTTTTGTTTCTATCCTTCGGCACATAGTTTGGTGCATTCGAATATAGTAAAAGCGAATAACGTATTTTAAGGAAGTGAACATAATGAGCCATTATATGACTGCGGACTCGGCATCGAGGGTTATGCCGTACCGGCAAACAGCGCCTGTCCCCGGCCTTGGAGACGCGGCGCCCGATTTTACAGCGGTTACTACGGACGGCGTAAAAAGTCTTTCCGGCTACCGCGGAAAATGGGTTATATTCTTCAGCCACCCCGGAGACTTTACGCCCGTATGCACCACAGAATTTATAGCCTTTGCCCGGCGATATCAGGATTTTCGGGACAGAAACACAGAGCTGCTCGGCCTCTCCATAGACTCGAACTCCTCGCACATTGCCTGGATTATAAACATATTCCGCAATACCGGCATAGAGATACCGTTTCCCATAGTGGAAGACCGCGACATGAAAATAGCCGGTATGTTCGGTATGATACAGCCGGGCGTCAGTGCAACCGAGACTGTGCGCTCCACATTTTTTATCGATCCTAACGGCATAATCCGCGCCATACTTACCTACCCGCTTACCAACGGACGCAACATCGGAGAGATACTGCGCCTTCTCGATGCGCTGCAGACAACGGATATGCAAAGGGTAGTGACACCTGCTAACTGGAGACCGGGAAGTCCGGCAGTATTGCCGCCGCCGAGGACGGTTGATGCAGCATGGGAGCGTATGGAGACGCATGATAATTGTTTGGACTGGTATCTGTGCTTCAATCAGCCAAAAGAACTGACATAAACAATATAACCGGATAAGGCGCGCACTTTGCAGTAACCGCGAATCACGGTGTTAGTTTATAATACTGACAGTGAAGGGAAAGGTCTTTTTAACAAACAGATATACGGAGCATGTTCCAGGACAGCTTGGGAAGCGTCAACTCCAAACCGTTTGCGGTTATAGCTGCGCCATTGCGGTGTTGCGGTTTTACGGGCATGTCATCCGCAGTGTTGACAGCATCCGGTGCGTGCCCGTCCAAAGCGATCCATTCAATTACATGCTTACATGCAAAATCCGAAAACCTAAACATGCAGCCTAAATCTTTATTTGGATTTTTGTTGACAGTAAACAGCGTCAGCTCATTGGCTGCTTCGTTTAAAACAGCTGCACAGTCTATATAAGGAATGCGCTTGCCTGTGGCGCAGTCATAAACCGGCGAGCTTACATCGGCTTTAAGCGCTGTGCCGCGCCCGTATTGCGATGTGTAAAAGAAAGGGTAATATGTTGACTGTACCCATGCGCGGCCTTGCGGTTCCGTCATAATCGGTGCGATGGTATTGACAAGCTGTGCAAGACAGGCGATTTTTACCGTGTCGGAATTGTTAATAAGCGTTGTCATCATGCTCCCCACTAGCAGCGCGTCGGCAAAATTATAAAGCTCTTCTTCAATGGGGCGCGCCGTTATCCACTTTTTTGGCTCTGTGCATTCTTTTTTAAAGTGATACCATACATTCCATTCGTCAAAAGAAAGATAGATATCCTTGCTTGCATTCTTTTCTGCTTTTATCTGGGCGCATATTCCGGCAACCTCCTTTATAAAAGCATCCATCCGCACATTGTTGGCAAGAAAAGCGGCAAGGTCGCCGTCGGTATTCGCATAATAAGTGTGCAGCGAGAGATAGTCCGCATATTCATACGTATGCCGCAGTACAGTCCGCTCCCAGTCGCCGAATGTGGGCATGTCGCGGAAAGAACTGCCGCATACCACCAATTCAATGCTAGGATCAAGCCATTTCATCATTTTGGCAGTCTCACAGGCAGCACGGCCGTATTCTTCCGCAGTCTTGGCGCAAATCTGCCATGGGCCGTCCATTTCGTTGCCAAGGCACCAAAGCTTGACGTTGTGCGGCAAAGGATAACCGTGCGAGATGCGCATATCGCTGTAATACGTACCGCAGGGGAAATTACAGTACTCAAGAAGGTTTGCGGCATCCTGTGCACCGCGCGTACCCAGATTTACGGCCAGCATAGGCTTTGCGTCAACCAGTTTGAGAAAATCCATAAACTCGTTTGTCCCGACTTGGTTTGTTTCGATTGCAAACCAAGCAAGTTCGGGCTTTACCGGCCTGCCGGATTTAGGGCCTACACCGTCTTCCCAACGGTAGCCGGAAACAAAATTCCCCCCCGGATAACGGATAATCGGTATGCGGAGCGAACGAATCAAGTCTGTAACGTCATTGCGGAAACCATTGGCTTGTGCGGCGGGATGCTCCGGTTCATATATGCCGGTATAAACCGCCCGTCCCATATGTTCAATAAAAGAGCCGTAAATCCGCTCGTCAATAGCTGATATAATGTCTTTTGCGTTAACCTTTATAAGGACAGAGGTTTTCATGGCTGGTCTCCTTTATGATATTTTCCGCAGGTTGATTCTCGCTCAATCACTTTGCATGCAAGCATAAGTTTTTGACCGCAGACAATGTGTTTACCCTCGATTATGTCCAGCATCAAATGCGTGGCATTCTGACCGATTTCAAACAAAGGCAACGAAACGGTACTCAAGGTGGGGCGGCAGAAAGCGCTTACTTCCCGGTTGTCAAAACCGATAAGGCCGATATCTTTACCCACTTGTATTCCGTGCTGGTTACAGTAATCGATAACGCCCGTGGCCATAAGGTCATTCTGTGCAAATAAGGCAGTCACGCCCTCATCTATAAGCATTTTGCTAAACGCATAGCCTTGGTCTCTCTCCCAGTTTCCGTATACGGTAAGGCGGGGGTTATAGGGAATATTGTTCGCAAAGAGCGCTTCCTGATACCCCAGCAGACGGTTGGCGGTATGTATGCTCTCAGGTGGACCGGCGATTACACCTATGTTTCGGTATCCTTTGCTGACAAGATGCTGTGTGGCTTCAAAGGAGGCCTTTTGGTCATCGTACATAACGGACGGGATGCCCGGATCGGTGCTGTAGCAGTAGGCATATACAAAGGAAGTATTACTAGGTGTACTTAAAGGGACGACGGGGTGGCTGTGGCAGCCGACATAAATGATACCGTCCACCTGCTTTGAGAGCATGGTGTCTACCAGTGAAAGAACAAGCTCGGTACATTCTCTTGTGTCCTTGGGTTTGTTTCCGTAACGCTTATAAAAACGCAGATTGCCGAGAATATAGTGGTAACCGTTGCTCTCGCAGTAGGCATCTATGCCGTCCACGATGTCCGGAGTGTTAAAAACGGTCAAGTCCTCGGTTATTACACCCAAGGTTCGGCTTTGGCCTTTTTTTAAATTCCGTGCCGTCAGATTTGGGCGATAATCAAGCTCTTTTGCTATAGCGAGAACGTTGTCTTTGGTTGTTTGGCTGACTCCTTTTTTCCCGTTAAGCACCTTGGATACGGTTGCAATGGATACGTTAGCCCGCTTTGATATTTCACGAATTGTTACCATGTCTTTTCCTCGCGTGGTTTTAAT
>CAZSMH010000102.1:0-3495 GCA_964607965.1 uncultured Christensenellaceae bacterium | reverse complement strand
TTGGCGGAGGAGGTGGGATTCGCTCCGCTCCCTATGGTCGCTATCACGCCGCCTCGCTAAAAACGTACCCCCGGCACGTTTTCCCCGCTATGCGGGACGCTCGTGTTCGAATCCACCCTATGTCAAAATAAAAAACACGCCTTGCGGCGCATTTCTTCATTTTGGCGGAGGAGGTGGGATTCGAACCCACGTGACGCTCACGCGCCAACTCGATTTCAAGTCGAGCTCGTTATGACCGCTTCGATACTCCTCCAAATTGAATCTAATGCAAAAAGCATTGACAGTATAGCAAATACGTGTTGCAAACGTCAAGCCGTTAAAGGTAAACTTTGCGGGCTTTTTAATTTATCATAGATACTGAAAGAGCAGCACATTTAATGAATAGATATTATTTAATGTATTATAAAAAGTTTTATAATAGGTCTTTATTAATTAAACATAAAATGCGGTTTATTGGCTTGAAAACATAATGCCGGCGATGTATAATGTCAGCCTGAACAAAGGAGTATGCAATGGACATATTAAAACAACCCAGTATATGGCTATACATTTTTATTTTTTTTGGAAAGATTATTGAGGTAGCTGCAGCCACCGTGCGTATTGTGCTTATAAACCGCGGCGAGAGGTTAAAGGGCGCAATTACCGGTTTTTTTGAGGTATCATTATGGCTGTTGGTAACGGGTACTGTTCTCGTAGGGTTCCAGACCGATATTATACGGTGCCTTATTTTTGCAGTAGCATTTTCGTTAGGGAACTATGCGGGCTCCTGGCTGGAGGGAAAACTTGCATTCGGGCTTTGCTCTATACAGGTAATAGTCAACAGGAACTGTCAAGCAGACGAACTTGTGCGTGAATTGCGGGAAAACGGCTTTGGCATTACTATGATAGAGGGCGAGGGAAAGGACGGCCGCCGTGAAATACTGATGCTGCACTTGAAAAGAAAAAGAATACCCGCAGCAATATCGCTGATAAAGCAGCGTCTTTGCGATGCGGTTATAACCGTAAATGATGTGCGTGTTATAAGCGGCGGTTTTATAAAGAAATAAGCATAAAGAATGGGCGGTAATGTTTATGAAAGCAATTGTTACGGTAACAGGCAAAGATAAAACGGGTATAATTGCGGGAGTGTCGGCAGCCTTAAGTGCATGCGGCGTTAATATTCTTGACATAAGCCAAACGGTACTGCAGGATTACTTTGCTATGATTATGCTTGTGGACGTAAGCTGCAGTACCGTATCGTTCGGCGAATTAAGCTCTAAGCTTGAAGATACGGGTAAAAATATGTGCATGGACATTCGGATAATGCGCGAGGAATTATTCGATGCCATGCACCGCATATAGATTGTTCTATTCCAGTGTCGGGTCATTAACTGCGCCCATAAACGCAATAGCGCCGTCTTCAAGCGAATATATGGTAAATACAAACGGTCTGTCGGCGTAGAATTTCGGCGGTTCGTTTTCCGGAGGTGCAGCGGAACCACAGACATTAACCACCGTAACGGCAGCAGCCTCGGCACCCAGCTCGTCTATACGGATATAACACATGTGGTCTACAAAGCTGATATAGAGCGGCTCCTCCATCGGTTTTTGTACCATTGCGGAAAAATCCGCATTATTAGCGTCAAATGCACGCTTTAATCCCATAGTCTTAAGCATATCATTGAGCCGGTTTTTATACAGAAATTCGAACTTTGGCAGACGAATGCGAACCTTCTGTTCCTGTGCACCGCCCAAAGCTGCCGAAAAGGTCTGCGCGTCAAGCACAGAAAGCATTTCGTTTAAGCTGGTGCCTTCTTTGGGCAGCAAAAATGCCATGGCGTATTTTCCCTCGTCCTCACCGTTTTTAAAGCTCAAGGAAATCATAGAAAAATTATCGTTTTTATAATATGGCACATGCCTTTCGCTGTGCATAAAATCGGTATTGACTGTACCGACCGGCGTATAGAATTCGCGCTCATAGGTATCGTTAGCCTCAAAAGGCAGTTCCCAATCGCCTAAAAAGTAAAGCGCATTTGCGAGTATAATACGAGTGAGCTCATCAGGCTCTTGATTTAATACTTCTTTGATGCGCCCGTGTGTTTTTTCATCTGCCCAGTTATTAACCGACTGTTTAGCTCCCGGGATTATAAGCGGAAAAACATCAGACATATAATCGCTTGTACACGTGTCGACAAACTCTTCGCAAAAAGCGTAATTTGGCAGCAGCCATACGGCGTTGGCAGCTTCCATGCCGCCTGTGTTGGCGCGCCACATAAGAGATTTGCATGCGTCAGCAACCTGTTTGTCTGTTAGCCCAGAGAGCCGCAGAGCCTGCGCCATTTCATCCGCTGTTTCGCCGGCAGCACCTTCACGCGTCATGCAGAGCGCAAGCTCTATGCTGGCGGGAGATAAAGCAAGGTTATTATCCTGCACATAAAGCAGTTCTGCGGCATCAAAACCAAAATCGTTTATACCGCGGACAAAGGCGTCGTCAAGCGGTTCTATTGGCTGAGGGGCAAGTATTCCGCGGCTTAAGATTGCAGCAGCGTTTTCGTTAATATCGGCATAAGGTTGGCTAAGATTTTGTGAACATGCGCAAAGCAGCATCAACAGTATCAATATAATCAGCTTTTTCATTTTTTTAATCCTTATTTGTTTTATAATACGACTATATGACGTATCTATTATGGAATAAGTTTCAATTTATATTAAATAATATTTGCATGGAGGGCTTGGATATTGAAAAAAAAGAAAACCGGAATAGCGTTCGGCGGCGGAGGTACGCGCGGTATTGCTCATATTGGCATAATTCGTGTGCTGCAGGAAAACGGCATTGACTTTGACTATGTGGCCGGCAACTCAGCGGGTGCTATAGCGGGCGCCCTTTACGCTGCAAACATTCCGTGGCAGCAGCTTTACGATTTTGTTCTTAATGTTCGGGATAAAAATATACTGCCCAAACGCCCGCCGCTATTATCATACATGAGCCCCGAAATCATCGAACGGCTTGCCGATTGTTTCCTTAAAAACAAAAGGTTCGAGGACTTATCAAGGCCGTTTTGCGCAGTTGCGGTAGATTTAAAGAAGGGAAAGCTTGAAACTCTCTGTGAAGGCTTTCTTTCAAAAGCTCTTTCAGCAAGCTGCGCGGTGCCCGGCGTTTTTCATCCGGTTTGTATAGGAAACAAGATATACATAGACGGCGGAACACTGCGAAGCATACCGACGCGTGAGCTCCGCGCTATGGGTGCACAGACCGTTATGGGGATTAACCTAAACTCGGACAGAAGCCGCGGCACAACAAGCTTAAAGCGTATCGACGTTTTTCTGACAGCATATAATCTTAGCATAAACATAAACAGCCAAGTTTGCGAAAAGTATGCTGATTTAATGCTGCGTCCGGCGCTTTCCGGTCATTCGCGGCACAGTCTAAAAAACATGGAATCTATGCTCTCGATAGGAGAGCAAACAGCAAAAGAGAGCCTTGACTCTATTAAGGCTCTTGTATCGAAATAGGCG
>CAZSMH010000101.1:0-3512 GCA_964607965.1 uncultured Christensenellaceae bacterium | reverse complement strand
ACACCGACACCGACGCCTACTCCTACGCCGACGCCGCCTCCGCCATGCGTTAATCTTTCCAACCCGGAGTCCCCTCTGTTTGTGCGAAAAGGCCCCGGCACCAATACTAAAGCTATAGGCGAAATATTTCATGGCGATACTGTTACCGTATTAGAGCAGGGCGATGTGTGGCACAAGATTGAATGGGAGGGCGGCGAAGGCTATGTTTTTGCCGAATATATAATTAACCTTCCTGTAAAATATGCTTATGTGCCCGCTCTTGAGTACACAAAAAAGGATAAAACTTACGTCAGCAATATGCTTGACGTTCGCGCGCACATACCAGATATAAAAATATGGCTTACTTTCGGTTCGCAGGATAACGTATTAAAAAAAGTGTTATATCCTGCCGGCGCGTGTCTTCTGCAGGAGGGTACCATTGAAAAATTAAAGGCTGCCAATGAGAAATTTAAGGCTGACGGCTACCGCATACGCTTATACGACGGTTACCGTCCTACCTCCGTGTCAAAATATCTGTATTCCAAGGTTAAAGACAGCCGTTTCGCGGCGAGAGGCACCTCTAAGCATAACTACGGAGCCGCCGTTGACATCACGCTTGAACTTATAGAGACGGGCAATATCATACCTATGCCGTCAGCTATGCATACATTTAATATTTCCTCCCTTCGCAAATTTCCGGATATAACTATATATGAAGAAGGCAGCTTGGAATACGAGGCCATGTTAAAAGAATACCCCGATATATTTAAGTATAAAAAAAGAACTAAAACACAGATAAAAAATATGAATTACATGACAAAGATTATGAAATCCTGCGGTTTTTCTACTATATCGTCTGAATGGTGGCATTTTCAGGACACAGAATATGAAAAATACATGGTGCTTGATTACGATTTGGCAACAGATGTTCAGTGGATACCTGCGGAGGAATACGAAGCGTTTTTGGCAGAAAAAAGAGCCGAGGGTCCGCTTACCACTCTTCCGGAGTATGTAGTTTCCCCGAAGCCCTAATTACCAGAAACAGATAAGTTATAGGCCTTTGATGTAAAGCACTGCGCGCCGTCGAACAGTATTATCTCGACGGCGTATTCTTTTTCTTCAAGCATTTTTTTATCAAGCAGCATTGAAAATGCCGTGTTAGCATAATTTTCTTCGCCTTCGAACACATCTTTTTCAAGTATAGGGAAAGGCATAAATGTCTGCTCTGTATTGCTGCCGGACAGTCTAACATATACATCATAGTTTTTTTCCAGCTCATGTCCTGTCGGAACTGCTATGCCGGTTATTTTGATATTATCGTCAGTATTTTTTATGTCTATGCGGCAGTCTAAATCGTTTTTCGTTTCGGTAATATCAATATCTGCATAGGGCGCACAAAGCAGCGGCGCATAAAGCAGCAGATCGGGCAGATTGCGCTCTGCTATCTGAGCAATCACAGCGTCTGTTTGTTCATCAATCAAAGAATAATTGTACGGCACAGCGCGCGAATAAGTGACGGCAGCAAAATCGTTGGACAATATAGGTATAAGCGCGTTTGCAAAAGAGTCCCGGAACATTACAAGATTAAGCCTGCCTTTTTCGCTTTCTGTTAAAATAGTCAAGTCTTCCAGCGAGCGCATAGGTAAAAGCGTTTCGTATTCTTTTTTAATACCGTAATCGTGCTGTATATCGCGCATATGCGCTGCGGGATAAAGCATGCCTCCAAGATCGCCTTCCCAGTTTGACACCGCCGTAAAAGCGTCAATATCGTATTGTTTATAGCTAAATCCCTTTTTGTGCTGCTTTACCGTTTCCAGCAGTACACGCCTTGCTATAAGCGCGCCGGTATTATTCCAGTGGGTATCCTGCCTGTGGTACACCTGCCTTGTATCGCTGCGCAGTGGCGTAAACAGATTAGCGTATGAAAAGCCGCGTTTGTCCAGCGCTTCAAAAAGCTTCTCGGCATTGCTTGCATCTCCTGTTATTGCATACCGACTTGGCATGTATTGTCCGTAAACAGACGCTTTATTGGGCGCCACGGCGAATATAAACTCTATGTCCTGCTGCAGTAGCGCATCGCGTTGTATTTCAAGTATACGCACTAATCGATAAATTTCATTGTCTGATAGTGTATTTTGTTTTTTATAATCATTCAGCGTAGGCTCGAAAAAAAGCCAGCCGTCTTTTCCTATTATCACCTGTTCTGATACAGATTTTCCGAATACTCCGGCGTTCAAAAAGGCGTTAAGCGTTATAAGATTTGTGCGGAACGCAAAATTATCGGTAAAATAATCGTCGAACTGCTTAGTAAAATCAAAATTGACTTCGCCGTTTTTAATTAATTCCGGCGGCTGCGACAGCGCGCGTTTTTCCGCGTTGATGTTTTCGTACCCGAATACAAGACCGAAAAGCGGTGCGGCGCACAGTCCCATAAACACAAAAGTATATAATATGCATACCCATTTTTTCATTAATCGACCTGCCTTTTAGAACCTAAAATATATAAACGGGTTGTACGTCTGGCTGGACAAAGCCAGCATGCATACAAAAAGCCCTGCCAGCGTAAAACTTAATGATAAATATTCTGCAGTGCGTGTCCATTTGGAACGCAGATAAGCAAACACCTTTGAAGGAAAAGGCGTTGCGCCTATTATTGCAATTATGCCTATTACTATCACCGACGGAGTCAGTGTTTCGCTTAAGAAAGACTGTATATTAATATCGGTAAAAAAGCCTGTGAACATGCGCCCTATCATCGAAAACCCCTGAGCTAATGTGGCGGCGCGAAATATCGTGAACGCAGTTACGGCAACAATAAGCGTATATGCATTGCCGACAATTCTCGGCAGCCTGTTCATGTCAACTTTGCGCTCAAGCAGCATGAATGCGCCGTGCATAAGCCCCCAAACCACAAACGTCCATTCCGCGCCGTGCCAGAAGCCGGTGCACAAAAATACAATTGTCAGATTAAGCCCCGTGCGAAAAGAGCCTTTTCGGTTGCCGCCCAGCGGTATGTAGAGATATTCCTTAAACCATGTGGAAAGCGATACGTGCCATCTGCGCCAGAATTCCTTTACGCTTCTCGATATGTACGGATAAAGAAAGTTTTCTTTTAATTCAAAGCCGAACAAGCCTGCCAAACCTATCGCCATGTCCGAATAACCCGAAAAATCAAAATATATCTGTATAGAATAAGCAACAGCGCCAAGCCATGCAACCGCCGCATTAACTCCGCCGGAAGACAGCGCAAAAACGCTGTCTGCAACGGCACCCATGGTGTTTGCTATAAGCAGCTTTTTAATAAGCCCGACTGTAAAGCGTCTTAACCCCGCAACCGTTTTCTCCGGTGTCTCGGTGCGCTGCTGTATCTGCAAATCTATATCGTGGTACTTAACAATAGGTCCCGCGATAAGCTGCGGGAAAAATGATATATATAGCAGAACGTTGCCAAGGTTTTTCTGCGGTTTGCTTGTGCCGCGGTAAACGTCTATAACGTAAGACATAGCCTGGAATGTATAGAAGGAGATGCCTAT
>CAZSMH010000100.1:0-3558 GCA_964607965.1 uncultured Christensenellaceae bacterium | reverse complement strand
GGATATACTTGTTTTAGTTTTAGGCATAATCCCGAAATTAATCCGATAAATGATTTGACTTAATAAAAATATAGTATAAAATATATTACATAGGCAATACAGGTAAGGAAGAATTATTTAAAAAGGGAGGGACTGCAAATGTATGTATGTGGATTGTGTCAAAAAAATCATCCGTGCGATACAAAGGAAAGGGAGAGCTTGCCCGCAAACTGCCCCTGCAGGGACGAAGATACGGCAAAAAAGAGCAGAGAACTGTATACCGGCGAAGATTTAGAAATAGCAAAACAGGCATGCAAAACTGAATACGAAGGATATCGCGAAAGAACAAGAGTTGAGGAAATAATGGAGTTCGCGACAAACATGGGATACAAGAAAATAGGTATTGCCCATTGCATGACATTCAAAGAGGAAGCGGGAATCGTTTATAAGATTTTTACCGCTAATGGTTTTCAGGTTGATACTGTTTGCTGCAAGGCGGGAACATTCTCTAAAACCGAATTAGGGCTTGGGCAATATCAGGTGAAAAAAGATTGGGAAGGGCTGTGCAATCCAATAGGGCAGGCTCTGTATCTTGAAAAAGCAGGGTGTGAGCTTGCTGTAATTATGGGATTGTGCGTTGGGCACGATTCTCTATTCATAAGGAATACAAAGCTTCCGGTAACATATCTTGTTGTTAAAGACAGATTGCTTGGACATAATCCTGTAGCCGCTTTGTACATGTCCGAAAAATACATGCATGACAGGCTTTACCCCCCAACCAGAAGGAAGGGCAATATAGTAGACTAAGCTTTTAACAATTAGGAGGAACAATGATAAAAATACGTATACTTGTTGAAAACAAAACCTACAAAACACAGTATATCGGTGAACACGGGCTTGCGGTATATATCGAGACCGATGACAAGAAGATACTGTATGATACAGGCATGTCGGATGCGTTCGTACAAAACGCACAGCAAATGGGTATAGATTTGTCAAAAACAGACTTTGCGGTAGTAAGCCACGGCCACCATGACCATGCCGGCGGCGTACCGGATTTTCTAAAGGCCAATTCACAGGCGCCTGTGTACATACATAAGAAAGCGTTTAATGAAGTGTATCCAATGGAAAACGGTAAATTAAGCGAAACGCATTGCGGTATTAGGTGGACCGGAATGCTTGACCAAATAGGCGACCGTTTGATACTTACGGATGGAGCAACATATATTGACGAAGATACCGTTATATCCGGAACGATACCCGAAATTGAAGACTTCGAACCGACCGCTCAGTTTTACATTAAAGATGAAAAAAACGGGTATGTTCTTGATAAAATGGAGCATGAGCAGTTTCTTGCAATAAGAGACAAAAAAGCCGGCGGTGTTTTTGTATTTTCGGGATGCAGCCATACGGGGGTTGTTCCGTGTATAAAATATGCACAGACCTTGTTCCCGAACGAGACAATAGTTGCGCTGATATCCGGTATGCATCTTTATGGAGCAGATAAAAAGACAATTGGACAGACACTGGATGAAATACTAAAACTGGATATAAAAATGCATGTACCGCTGCACTGTACAGGCATTGAGGCTATGTGCGAATTGAAAAAGAGGATTCCAGAAAAGTGCGTTATACTGCACACGGGCGGTTCGTATCAATGGGACTAGCATAAATACAGGGGAATCACTGATTAAATGTGGATTATTATTAGTCAGTGATTCCTAAAGTTTATAGCAGTGCCATAAGCTTAAGCAAGGTCAATATAAGGAAAATTGTTAACACCGACAGGGCGGATGAAAAAACGACGATTTCATTTGCCAGACGGCTGTCACCACCCATAGCTTTTGCCATCGTGAAAGAAGAGACTGCTGCCGGCGAAGCAAAAATGGCAATAAGGGCAACCAGCGACTGGCCGCTAAATCCCAGCAGCACTCCGAGTGGAATCCAGATCAGAGGCATTAGTATCAATTTGCCGCCTACGCCTACTAAAAGCGCTTTCCGATTTTCTTTTAGCGATTCAAACGACAAGAAGCCGCCTAACACGATAAAGGACAGAGGCGCGGCAATATCCGCAACGCTTGTTAAGGTGCCCATCAGTATATCGGGAATGGAAATCTGAAAAATATTAAACAAGAACCCAAAAGCTATCCCGATGATGCAGGGGTTAGTAATTATCCCTTTTATTATACTTTTGATATTAGCTGTACCGCAGCGGAAAATCTCCAACGTAATGACAGCCAGTATGTTAAAAAGCGGCACAACAGCGGATATAGTTATTGTGACTGCATCTATATTAGCATCCCCGCAAAGAGCCAGAGCAATAGGAATACCGTAAATAGAAGCGTTGCCGCGAAAAATAGCCTGAATCAGAACGCCTCTTACCGGATTTTCCTTAAAAAGACGCGGTATCACTATAAGAAGAACAGCAAATGATACTGCAACTCCGGCAACCGCGTACCCGACAAGATTAAGATGTGCGCCGATATTCTCGGTAATGTACATACTTTTGAACAGAAGTGCGGGAATAAAGATGCTGAATGCCATTTTGTTCATTACTGTAAGCGAATGGGAGTCTGCAATATTACTTTTTCTTAACAGATAACCAAGGACCATCAGAAAAAAGAATGGAGCCACAACCGATGCCGAAATATAAAAGCTCTCCATGATTATATCCTTTGATAACAGCCTATGCCGCTTTGCGGCAACAGATTAATAAGCTTGACTCTTGTGTATAGCATAAAATATATCACATGCGGTGATTTTATATAATATGATTTACATTGTCAACAAAATATATATAAAAAATTTAAACTTGCAATCTGCAAAAACGGCATGCTGTTATAGAAACCTATTGACAACACAAGGGGAAAGTATATAATATATAATATACTATATTAAAAAATATAACTAGATATACGAGGACACTATGATTGAGGGTGACAAGTTCAGAAAACCTTTGGATTTAAACGAATGGGCGTACATGACAATAAAGATACGCATATTGGAAAATGAATTAAAGCCAGGAAGCCAATTGAATATAGAAGAGATATCTAGGGAACTGAGTATAAGCAGAACGCCTATCAGAGAGGCTCTTTTGCGGTTAAGACAGTCAGGCCTTGTTTACTCAGCTTCACGCGTTGGCTTTTTTGTATCCGGGATTACAAAAATAGATTTTGATAATATATTTGAGCTAAGACAACTAATGGAAGGGTATGCAGCAGGAAAGAACGCAACGATAATAACAGACCGGGAAATCGAAGAATTATTTGAAATTAATGAGAAAAGCATACAAATGATTAATAAAGGCATGATTAAGGAGTATAACAGATACGAAACAAAACTTCATAATACTATAATAAATAGCTTAAACAATAGCAAAATCAGAGATGTTATGGAAAACGTTGGCGACTTGCTGTACAGACTGCGAATATATGCGCTGGAGTCCAAAGATAATATAGAAAAATCTTTAAATGAGCATGCTGCCGTATTGCAGCAAATAAAAGAGAGAAACGCAGCGCGTGCAAGAGCCGCAATGGAGGATCATATCAGTAACGTAAAAAACCGTTTGAGCGAGATTGT
>CAZSMH010000099.1:0-3665 GCA_964607965.1 uncultured Christensenellaceae bacterium | reverse complement strand
CCAGCCGAAATACTTTTGCGTATTCATTCATCACTGGGATAAAGAGCCTTTCGGCCTTTCGCTTGCTCCATATATTACGCTGCCGGCTCTGTTTAAAATTCCCCATAAGCATCTCGCGATTAGTGCCGATAACGCCGACAGGCTTATTGTTTGCGATGTAACTTATAAGGCCTATATAAGTTATTCACAAGACGGTTTTGGCGGTGCTGTTTCACAAGGATATAAATCCGTGGTACGTATCTATGTGCAAAACTGCCGTACTGGAGAAGCCGAAGATATATATGAGCTATACTATAACCCGCCCGGTTCATTTAAAGCGTATGCGCCGCCGAAGTATGTGTTTGGCGAGATAGATTGGGATGAAGTAACCGACAAGATAGCGGAGTACTTTAAGCAGATGTAATTAATGAGGTACAAAACTTACTGAATAAAAATAAGGAGAAAATATATGAAAAAAGCGATGTATTTAACACTTGCCTTGTTGCTGGTATTGAGCTTTGCGGCGTGCGGAGCGCCAGCACCGCAGGAGACGCTGCCAACACAGATAGAAACAAAAAAGCCAGATGTAGTAGTATTTAACGACCCTGTTCTTGAAGCACGGGTGCGCGAAGCTATGGGAAAAAGCGAGGGCGATATTACAATTGCCGAAGCCGAAGCCGTAACGGAGCTGCGTATGGACAACGACTGGCCGCCGCCAGAGGAAGTAATCACCGACATCAGTGCTTTAAAACATTTTGTAAATCTTGAGATTCTGGAGATCCAGACTCACGCGATAACAGATATAAGCCCGCTGGCTGGTTTGACAAAGCTTAAGGGTTTGGGGATTGGGAACAATAATATCAGCGATTTATCGCCGCTCTCTAATTTAAAAGAGCTGACATTTTTAGCGGTATTCGGATGCCGGGCAAACGATTTCTCTCCGCTGTCGAAGCTGGAACATTTAAAAATTCTGTTTATCGAGTGGTCATCATTTGAGGACTTAAGCGTACTTTCCGGCATGAGTGGATTAGAAATACTCAATATCAGCAATACGGCTGTGACAAATCTGTGGCCGCTGGCGAATCTTAAGAACTTAAGAACACTAAAGCTGGAGAACTGTAAGGCGGCAAGCTTTGCACCGATTGCGGATATCTATCCGAATCTGACTGAAAAAGATTTCGAGATGCCGCCCGCTGCGGAAAACCCGGACGAGGTTATAACATTCGCCGACCCGGTGCTGGAAAAAAAGGTGCGCGAAGCGACGGGCATACTGGACGGAGATATAACCGCGGGCGATGCGGCAATGGTAGTTCGGCTGAACATTTCCAACGAATGGGCGGACAACGTTCCTGCAGATGTCAAATTCAGCGACCTTAGCGGCATAGAACACTTTACCAACCTTAAAGCACTTGACATTAGCCTTAATAATGTATCTGATATTAGTGCGATTTCCGGGCTTGCGCAGCTTGAGGATTTAAATCTAGGCATCAATCAAATAAGCGACTTAAGTGTGCTTTCAAAAATGACCGGATTAAAAAGCCTGGCTATGTACGGTAACAAGATATCGGATTTGAGCCCGATTGCAGGGCTGAACATAAATTCACTGCATATTGCCAATAATCAGGTTTCGGATATCAGCATGCTTTCAGGCATGACCGACATGACAGACCTTTATATGAGTCAAAACAACATTTCTGATATAAGCGCTCTGGCAGGAATGACGAGCCTTGGTCACCTTGAATTGGCAGACAATCCCATTTTGGACTATTCGCCTATTGCGGATATATATCCGAACCTTGAGGGCCAGGACTTTGAGATGCCGTAAGCGAAAAAGGTATAAATAAATATTGTTAAGCGCTGGGCAAAGCAATATGTGCTTTGCCCTGTGCCCTTAAATGGGAATTAAGCACGGCAGCGATAATCAGCTATAAGCAGGCTGCTGCTTTGCATATACTGTGACTGCATGCTTGTGTTACCAGGCAAAATGAGGCTTAAAAATACTTTGCTTGCTGTGCATAAACAGCATAGCGAAAGGAAAGATAAATGTTTCAGCGTAATGACGCATGGCAAAGTAAAAATATTAAAAAGGCAAAAAAAGCTGCGGAAAACATAACCGACCCGGCGCAGCTAATGCAGATTGCGCTTTCCGGGGTTGACCGTCAAGTCGGCGAAGCGGCAATCCAAAAAATAACCGACCGGATATTATTAATAGAAATAGCATCTTCATCTATAAATATATATAATCGTCTGGCAGCGCTGAAAAAAATTGACGGTGACGAGACACTGGCCAATATAGCTATTTTAAATAACGGCAACATTGTAAGCGATGCAGTGGTAGAGCGTTTATCCAACCCTAAGCTGCTGGCAGAAATAGCACAAAGCGTCGGCAACGAAACCTGCGCGAAAAAAGCTCTGCTGAAGATCAACGAAGAAGAATACGTTCTTCCCTTTACGTCAGACCGGCGCGCCGCCGTTTATATAACCGCCGTTGAAAAGATGAAACAAATCAAGATAAAGCAAGCAAAGCAGCTTGAGAACGAGTGGCTGGCAAAGGCTAAATGTGCAGCGGATGAACAAGAGTTGGCACAGGTTGCATTGAGCGCCTATAAAAACGGCCAGCAAGCCGCTTGTGTTGCGGCGGTTGAGAGTATGACGGAAAAGAAGGCAATAGCCGGGATTGCATTGAAGGCCGCGAGTTATACATCCCGTTTCTCCAAGGGCAGCTGTGACAGTCTGATGGCGATGCTAAAGAAAATAGATGATGAAAAGGTGTTTGCTAAAATCGCAAAAGAAAGCTACTTTGATGATGTTATAAGTTTTGCACTCGGCAGAATAAAAGACAACACCCTTCTTGCGGATATTGCTGAAAACGGGAAAGTTCAAAAAGCCAAAGCTGAAGCAATCAGTAAGCTTGACCATACTGCGAAAACTAGCATGGAGACGCTTGAGAGGATTATCAGAAAAGACTGGGATTCATATGTGCGCTGCCATGCGGTCAGGTTTGTCAGCGACAAAGATTTTCTGCGCGAAATTCTGGAGTTTGAGCAAGATGTTAACGTTAAGGACAAAGCAAAAGACAGGCTGGCCTATTTATCGGGTGAGGGTAACATTTGCTGGTAAATGTACGCTGAAAAAATAAAGAAAGTAATATACCGACTTTAGCGTGATAGCTTTTATAGCACAGCAAAGGACCCGGATAATATGCAATATGCCAACGGCATATAAAAGAGAGTTAAAGTTATGGTTATCAATAGTTTTATGGAGGCATTTCTATAAAATTCATACTTTGTATAGTCATAGTTATACCTAATTGCAGCTTATACCGGCTGTGGTGCTCCCGCACCTCAGGCAACGGACACAGAAACGACTGTTGCTGATACGGTCTTGCCGGAAACAAAAGAAGGGACGGATGAGCTGGAAGCAAGCACTTGCGGACATCTATCCTCAACTTGAGAGCAAGGGCCTTTGATATGTTATCATATCATCATATTTCAGAAGGAGAATGGCCATGAAAAGAGCATTATATATTGCACTGGCGCTGATTATGATGCTGAGTGTGACTGCTTGCGGCGCGCCCGCCACGACATCTGTGCCGACACCGGCGCAGGTGACCGCGGCCGTTCCGGAGGGAATAGTGACGTTTGCCGACCCGACGCTTGAGGCGATGGTGCGCGGGGCGATGGGCA
>CAZSMH010000098.1:0-3967 GCA_964607965.1 uncultured Christensenellaceae bacterium | reverse complement strand
GGCTTTAAAGTTTTTTAAATTAATCTTGGTTTTTTGTCTTGTATTTTCTGCATTTTCAATGAGCGCATTTGCAGCAGACGATGTTAAGATGCTTGACGCCGAAACTGTACAGAAACTATATTCAGATTTATATTCGGAATATTATCCGAATGTGGTAACTGTTACAATTGACAAGGATGAATTTAAACCTGTCTTAGCCAGTACTTTTTATGAAGAATTAAAGTGTCTTGAAAACTACCTAAAAAAAGCGTCTTTGCCAGAGAATAATATAATTGTCGATTACGATGAAAACGATAGGATTATTGGGTTGCAATTCCCAATGAGATTTAAAGAAGAGGCTAGAAAATATCTTATAGCGTTAGAGGAGCAGCTTGCGTCTGAGCCTGTTACTGGTGGTGCAAGTATTATTCCAGTTTCGGATATCAGGAGCACTAAAAACACACGGATTCGGTATCGTTGGAATATAAGCCTTCCTTGGGGAGCAACATACAAAGCAGGGTTTTACGCAACATATCATTTATCGGATTATGTTTATCCTCACTTTACAAGAACGGCGACCAATATTTCGCCATATACATATTATTCGGGCCTAGGGGATGCGGAGACAGATGTATCTGTATATAATAATAGATTATTAGATGCGAGTAGAACAAATGCAATTTCACTTTTATTGGAATGTCATGCATGGGTTAAAGTAAATGGTATAATACAAACATATAGAGATGACTTTTATAAGTATGTTGAAGAATATGCTAGTTCGCTATGGTAATTTATAAAAATATAAAATAATATATATATGATTAACCATAAAAAACTAACAGTATAACGTATATAATAATCCAATAATAGGAGGATAAAAATATGATTGAAAGAAATTTTATTGATGATACCCTGATTGAGGGAGATCCATTTAACACTTTTAAATTAACTTTTGGAGTTTATGATCATATTGTTTTTCAGATACTTTTTTACTTAATTGCAGTTACATTAGTAATCGCCTGTTTATATATTAGCGCATACCTTGTAAAAAAACTTATAGCACTATTTAAAAAGAAAATATAACTGTTCAGCGATGCTATAATAGCTCATGAAGGACGGGGCAACGACAATTACCCCGTTCTTTAAGTATGCGGAGCATGGCACCGATTTTAAACGGGAAAGCAGCAAAGAGGCCTGATATCGCTATCAGACCACTTCAACAAAGTTCACTTAGTTACTAATTGGACCGCCGTATACGAAAAACCGTACGTGCGGCGGTGTAAAAGAGGTTAAGCACCATGCGACTTAACCTCTACTAGATTTATGCTTATTTGCCGAAGGCATCTTTAAATGCTTTGCCCGGTTTAAAGGCCGGAGAGCTGGATGCGGGGATGTCAATCTGAGCTCCTGTAGCAGGGTTCACGCCTTTTCTTGCTGCTCTCTGGCGCAGCTCAAAAGAACCAAAGCCTGTCCACTGGACCTTTTCGCCGCCCTTTAAAGCATCGGTTACAACACTTACCAGCGCGGACAGACAAGCATCCGAATCTTTTTTCGACAAACCTGCCTTTTTGGCAACGGCATCAACCAAATCTGATTTGTTCATTAAATAAATCCTCCTGTTATAATATATGTTTTTCTAAGTATTTATTAAAACTCCGGATTTAAACCGGAAATTTAATGACAGTTCTTTGCAGACTCCCAAAGTTCGTCCAGCATTTTTATATCGCTGTTTTTCAAATCTATTCCTTTTTGCTCCGCTGTTTTTTCCACTTCGCAAAACCGTGCTATAAACTTATCGGTAGCCTTTTGCAACGCAATTTCGGGCTCTATTCCGTAAAGCCTGACAACATTCACCGCAGAAAACAGCAGATCGCCGGCCTCGATAAACAGGTTATCAGCATCAGTGCAGGAAAGCACTTCTTCAATCTCTTCTTTTAGCTTATCAACAGCCTGCGCAGTGTTCTCAAAATCAAACCCCGCGTTAGCCGCCTTTTGCTGTACTTTACCGCTGCGCATAAGCGCAGGCATGTTTTTGGGAACGCCCCTTAGCACGTCAGTAACGCTGTTCTGGCCTTTTTCTCTCTTTTTGATATGCTCCCAGTTTTTAATAACGTCCTTGGCAGTATCAGCAGACGCGTCTCCGAATATATGAGTATGGCGCGATATCATTTTGCTGCATATTGCCGTAGTTACATCGTATATATCAAAACAGCCTTGCTGCTGCGCTATGCGGCTGTGAAATACGACCTGTAAAAGCACATCGCCGAGTTCATCGCACAAAGCCTCAGAATCGCCTTCGTCAATTGCCTCTAATACTTCGTAGCATTCTTCTATAAGATATCTTTTAAGGCTTTGGTGCGTCTGCTCTTTATCCCACGGGCACCCAGTTTTTGAGCGCAGCCTTGCCATAACATCCACTAAATCTAAAAAAGTGAAGCGCTTTTTTTTCTCAAGAGGACAAGGAGCAAGTACTACACTCGTATAATACCCGTATGAAGGCTCCGCGTCAAGACGGAAAAGTGGAATATTTTTCCCAAACATAGTTCTTGTATCGGCAATAAAAACGCTGTATTCATCGCCGTATTGGCGCGCAAGCTTTAGCTTCAATTCACCCGCTGAAAGCTTAGAATCGATCTCGTCTATAACAACAGTAACGCCCGTGTCCGCAGCCTGTTTAAATGCGGACGCGCTGACAATAAAAACGCCGGAAGTGCCGTCTGCTGCGCCTGCAGAGAAAGCGGCACAAAGAGCCGCGTTTCCGTACGGAATAACGGTTACATCTCCGCCTTTTGAGCGGACAGATGATGCAGCGGAGCAGGCTATACGGTTGGAACATATATCCCCAAGCGTAACGAAAAGCACATCTTCGCCTGTTAAACGTTCGCATGCGGCGGATAAAAGGCAATCAAAATCCACAGAACCATCATAAATATCGTCGAGGGTCTGATATTGCACGCCCGTTTCGTCTAATGCCGTTCCGAGCGCAGTTTGAAGAACGACAGATTTTGATCGCCTCGCAGCTTGTACAACATCGCTGCCTATGCTGCCGTCCGCGCTCATAGCGCCTATCGTTAAGTGCATATCAGTCCTCCCAGAAGCCAAGTTTGTTTATAAAACGCGTAATACGTCCGCCGCCCGGTATAAACGCCATATCGCTTTTTCTAAGAGCGCCGGTGAAAAACAGCATAGCAATATAAACGAGCACGGCCGAGGCAATACAGGCAAGAACTGAATAGGTATTGCCAAACTCCGGCTGCAGCGAACGGTACATAAAGTGCACTACAACCCCCATCATCGCGGCGGAAAGCAGCGGCATCAGTACGCCCGAAGAAATGCGTATGCGCGCACGCGCTGTTTTTAATACGGCCAGAATATTAAGCAAGGCGGCAATACCGTAGCATGCCGCTGTGCCTATAGCGGCGCCGTTGACATTTATTGAAGGTATCCGTATAAGCACAATGCTTAACACGATTTTTACCGCTGCGCCTATACCAAGATTTATTACAGGTATTATAGGCCGGCCTGCGCCTTGTAGCACGCCGGTCATAGATTGAAGCATAGTAAGAAAGATAACGCCTATTGATAAAGTCTGCAAAAGCTGCGTGCCTACGATTACCCCGTCTGCCGAAAGCCCTCTGGGGTAATACAGCAATGTCAGTATAGGATTTGCCAGCAGATACAGACCGATGGCGCAAGGCAGCCCTATAAGAAGGGCGAGTTTGAATCCAACGCTGGAACGGATGCTAATAGCCGTATCATCTTTTAGTGCGCGGGCTTCAGATATTGCAGGCACAAGGCTCATGCATAGCGCGAGGGATAATACCGCAGGCATGTTGATAAGAGTATTTACCGCACCCGTAAGCACGCCAAAACTGGCTGTCGGTGATAAAGGATTAAATGCGGAATAGTCAATTTTCGACAGAGTATTGGTGACAATAGCGGTATCGATAAAATTAATTATAGGCATAAGACATGCGCCGATAGTAAT
>CAZSMH010000097.1:0-4521 GCA_964607965.1 uncultured Christensenellaceae bacterium | reverse complement strand
TATCCAAGGGAACAGCTGTTAACTCCGGCGATGTGCTTGCTGTTATATCCTGACCGCATAATGCAAAAGCAAAAAGGAGGTAACTTATGCAGGGTTTTGATATAGGCGAGGCATTGTCCGAATTTCTTACAAGTACAGGTTTTGCAACAATGCAGTGGCAGCAGCTTGTAATGCTGCTTATAGCGTGTGTTTTGCTTTATTTGGCTATTGTCAAAAAATTCGAACCGCTTCTTCTTGTGCCTATAGCATTCGGTATGATACTGGCTAACCTGCCTGGTGCTAATCTTATGGCAAAACCGGAGGAAGTAGTAAAATTAATAGAAACACCGTTGGAAAAAGGAACGGGATATATAGTGCAGCATATGGATATGGAATCAACAAACGGCGGATTGCTTTACTATTTATACCAGGGAGTAAAGCTTGGCATATACCCACCGCTTATCTTCTTAGGCGTAGGGGCTATGACCGATTTTGCACCTCTTATAGCAAATCCAAAAAGCCTGCTTTTAGGCGCGGCTGCTCAGTTTGGCATATTTATTGCTTTTATAGGAGCGCTGTTTCTTGGATTTAACACACAAGAGGCAAGCTCAATTGGCATTATAGGCGGGGCTGACGGTCCTACTGCCATATTTTTAACCACTAAGCTTGCGCCGCATCTTTTAGGCCCTATAGCGGTGGCGGCATATTCGTATATGGCTTTGGTGCCGGTAATACAGCCGCCTATTATGAAGCTTATGACCACTAAGGAAGAACGAAAAATCGAAATGAAACAGCTTCGCCCTGTAAGCAAAACGGAGCGCATACTGTTCCCTATAATAGTAACTATATTTATTTCGCTGCTTCTTCCTGCGGCGGCTCCGCTTGTGGGCATGCTTATGCTGGGCAACCTTTTCCGCGAATGCCTTGTAACTGACAGGCTCAATAAAACGGCTCAAAACGAGCTGATTAATATTGTTACTATTTTCTTAGGCGTAACCGTCGGTGCAACGGCGAACGGAGAAACGTTCCTTGATTTAAAAACGCTGGGCATAATTGTAATGGGGCTGTTTGCATTTGCTTTCGGTACTTTCGGCGGCGTGCTTCTTGGCAAAATAATGTGTAAGCTTTCGGGCGGCAAGATAAATCCGCTTATTGGCAGCGCGGGCGTATCCGCAGTTCCAATGGCAGCAAGAGTGTCCCAAAAGGTTGGGCAGGAGGCAAACCCAAGAAACTTTTTGCTTATGCATGCAATGGGGCCTAATGTTGCCGGGGTTATAGGCTCTGCCGTGGCGGCAGGTATATTGCTGACGCTGTTCGGTTAAAAAAGAAATTAGGAGGTTTAGATAGATGGGGAAAGTATTTATTACCGATACGATATTAAGAGACGCGCATCAATCTCAGGCGGCAACGCGCATGAAAACGTCCGACATGCTTCCGGCCGCAGACATGCTGGATAAAGCCGGTTACTGGTCGCTGGAAATGTGGGGCGGAGCGACATTTGATTCCTGCCTGCGCTTTTTAAACGAAGACCCGTGGGAGAGGCTTCGCGCCTTAAAGGCCGCAATGCCGCATACGAAAATGCAAATGCTGCTGCGCGGGCAGAATCTGCTTGGTTATAAGCATTATGCCGATGATGTTGTTGACTTGTTTGTTCAAAAAGCTATTGAAAACGGCATAGATGTGGTAAGAATATTTGACGCGCTAAACGATATACGGAACATGGAGCGTGCAATAGCGGCAACAAAGAAGTTCGGCGGTCATTGCGAGGCTGCAATATCATATACAACAAGTCCGGTACACACTAGGGAATATTTTGTTAAACTAGCCGTTGAGCTGGAAAAGCTTGGAGCGGATACGATTTGTATTAAGGACATGGCAAATCTGCTGTTACCGTACGAAGCCTACGAGCTTGTAAAGGCGCTGAAAAAAGTAGTAAAAGCGCCTATACATGTACACACACACAACTCGACCGGCGTTGGCGATATGACATATCTTAAAGCTATAGAAGCCGGCGCTGAAATTGTTGATACGGCGCTTTCGCCGCTCGCCAACGGGACAGCACAGCCATGCACAGAATCTTTGGTGGCCACGCTGCACGGTACAGAGTATGATACCGGTATGGACATAGCTTATCTTAATAAAATAGCCGCCCATTTTAAAGGCATCGCTAAAAATCTTACGGAAAGCGGCTATTTAAGGCCGGGCGTTCTTGGAGTTGATACTTTAACGCTTATATATCAAATTCCGGGAGGCATGTTCAGCAATTTATTAGATCAGCTGGAAAAGGCGGGCTCACTAGATAAGCTTAACGCTGTGCTGGAGGAAGTCCCGCGCGTCCGTGAGGAGTTTGGGTTCCCGCCGCTGGTAACGCCTACGAGCCAGATAGTGGGCACACAGGCTGTTTTCAACGTACTTAGCGGAGAACGCTATAAAATGGTCACAAAAGAGAGCAAGGCGCTTCTGCGCGGCGAATACGGGCAGCTGCCAGGCAAAGTTGATGAAGACGTGCGAAAAATGTGCATAGGCGACGATCACGTTATAACGCACAGGCCTGCGGATGACATTGAGCCAGAACTGGATAAATACCGCGAAATTGTGAAACCTTATATGGAGCAGGAGGAAGACATACTTTCATACGCGTTGTTCCCGCAGGTGGCGCCAAAATTCTTTGAGTACAGACAATCCTATAAATACGGTATTGATTCTGGCATGCTTGACAAGGAAAATATGATTCATCCGGCATAAAAGCCGTTTTAATACATGTAAAAGATATATTGAATTTTTATATTTTTTACTATATTATATTAAAAGTGAGATTTACAAATTTTATTTAGGAGGATAAAAATACATGGCAATTAAAGTTGGAATTAATGGTTTTGGTCGCATAGGCAGGCTTGTTTTTCGCGCGGCTGCAGACAACCCTAATATTGAGGTCGTAGGAATAAACGATCCTTTTATCGATCCCGAATATATGGTTTATATGCTAAAATACGATACCGTTCACGGACGTTTTAAGGGTACTGCAAGCTTTGCTGAAAATGCTATTATCGTAAACGACAAAAAGATTTCAGTATTTGCATCTATGGATCCTGCACAGATTCCATGGAGCTCGTGCGGCGCTGATTACATCGTCGAATCTACAGGTGTGTTTACCACTACCGAAAAAGCAAGCGCACATTTTAGCGGCGGGGCAAAAAAGGTTGTTATATCCGCTCCTTCGGCAGATGCGCCTATGTTCGTTATGGGCGTAAACCAGGATAAATACACCCCTGACATGAAGGTTGTATCCAATGCATCCTGCACAACAAACTGTCTTGCTCCTCTTGCTAAAGTTATTGATGATAACTTTGGAATACTTGAGGGTTTGATGACGACGGTTCATGCCACCACGGCTACTCAGAAGACCGTTGACGGTCCTTCTAAGAAAGACTGGAGAGGCGGCAGGGGAGCTGCGTTTAATATTATACCTTCATCAACCGGTGCCGCAAAAGCTGTTGGCAAAGTAATCCCTAAGCTTAACGGCAAACTGACAGGCATGGCTTTCCGTGTTCCCACTGCCGATGTATCGGTTGTTGACCTTACAGTACGTCTTGAAAAGGCTACTACCTATGACGAAATCAAGGCTGCTATCAAAGCTGCCTCTGAAGGCGAGCTTTCTGGTATAATGGGATATACTGAAGAGAGCGTAGTGTCTTCCGATTTTATCGGTGATTCAAGGACAAGTATCTTTGACGCTGGCGCCGGCATAATGCTAAGCCCCACCTTCGTTAAGCTTATTTCATGGTATGATAATGAATGGGGTTATTCCTGCAAGGTCTTAAAGCTTATAGAGCATATGGCTTCAATTGATAAATAAACATCGTTATAAAGCGGCTGCACAGCAGCCGCTTTTGTGTATAGCCAAACATATTTATTAATTCATTTTCAATATATAGAATCCTTGGTTGACACCGGCTCCGCAATAATATAACATAATTTATGGGAATTAGTTAAAGGAGCGGTAAATGTGTTCTTTTGTCAGTCAGAATGTGTTTGATTACCTTATTAAACATATGCTTGATATACATGAACAAAAAATGAGTATTGTAAGCAGCTATTCTATAGAGTATGACGAATACATGAAGATGCTTTATACTATAAAGAATTACATAAAAAGGTTAGAGCGCTTTTTGGAATCTGTAAGCGTAAGCGATTGTCCTGACAAAATTCCTTTCGTAATATTCGGTTGCAGCATACATTTAAATTCGGTTGGATCGTCTGATAATATGGTTTGCAGTATTGTGCTTCCGACTGATTCGAGATTTTATGAATCTGAAGATAAAGGCGTTACGCTCATTAAATGCTGCACACCTGCCGCAGATACGCTGCTTTTTAAAAAAGCGGGCGATAGGTTTATGCTCGATGGTTTCGGGGACGATGTATGCTGGAAAATTGAGAATATTGAAAATGCATATTAAAATACCTTAAAAATGATTTATACTCTCCGAATAAATCAAACATAATTTTTCTGTATTCAATGAACACCAGCTATTTGTATAATAT
>CAZSMH010000096.1:0-4564 GCA_964607965.1 uncultured Christensenellaceae bacterium | reverse complement strand
TGTCTTCCGTCATAAAAACTCCGTTCCCGCAATGTAATAAACATGACACTGCAATACGCATTTATAAGATTTTATCATATTTTACGGCGATAAGGAAGGACAAGGACGTAATAATAATCAATTTATTTCACACTGTTTAGGGTATCAAAAGAATAAAGCCCTCCGATTATTTGGAGGGCCTTTATAGTTTCATACTGCTGAAAGCAAACTTTTTGCGCTTATTGTTCCTACACTACAGCAGTATGCAGAGCAGACCGCCGCTGCCTTCGTTGATTATTCTCTGAAGAGTCTCCTGAACCTTCATTCTCGCGTCTCCGGGCATGTTGGAGAGTTTTCCGGAGAGCCCTTCTTTTACCAGCTCGTGCAGCGATTTGCCGAATATATCCGTCTTCCATATTCTTGCCGGGTCGGATTCAAATTCGGACAGCAGATAATTTACAAGCTCTGCGCTCTGCTTTTCTGTCCCGACTATTGGCGAAACCTCTGTTTCAATATCTACGCGAATTATGTGCAGCGAAGGCGCACTTGCCTTTAGCTTAACGCCGAAGCGTCCGCCCTGCCGTACCATTTCCGGTTCCTCAAGTGACATCTGGTCAATAGCGGGCGGTACTATCCCGTATCCTGTATCTTTGACTTCTTTAAGCGCTTCCGCCATTCTGTCATATTCCTTCTTTGCGCAAACAAGCCCTTTAATCATCGAAACGAGGTGATAATCGTCTTCTATGCCGTACCCGCACTCGTCTCCAAGTATACGGTAAAACAGCTTTTCGGGGAACGCAAGTCGCATCTTAACGCACCCCTCGCCGAGCAGTATGCTTTCCACCGAAACGCTGTCTACGTCTTCGAGTGATTTTAGCGTATCAAGAAGCCCGTGGAAGTCTTTTACCTTTTGCAGTCCTTTAAGGTTTTCGGATATGCCTTCAAGCAGCAAAGCCATAAGCCAATGGTCGGGCGATAATGCGCGCGCCCATCCCGGCATGGCGATGTTTATTTCCTTAAGCGGGAACTCATACAGCAGGTTCTCAAGCATTGAGGATATATCAAAGTCTGTAAGCCGCATTATGTCCATCAGCAGCACAGGCACACCGTATTTTGCCGCCATTGCGTTGCGCAGGCTTACCGTATCCTCATTATTCGGGTTTGCGGAATTAAGTATTATAATAAACGGTTTACCAAGCTCCATAAGCTCTTTTATTGCGCGTTCCTCTGCTTTAACGTAACTGGAGCGCGGAATTTCCGTTATGCTGCCGTCGGTCGTCATAACAATGCCTATTGTGCTGTGTTCGGTTATTACTTTGCGCGTTCCGGTTTCAGCCGCTTCCTCGAACGGTATGTCGTGATCAAACCACGGCGTTCTTACCATACGCGGTGCGTTATTCTCTATGTGCCCCATTGCTCCTTCCACAAGATATCCTACCGAATCTATCATTCGCACGTTCATCTCGGCTTCGTTGTTTATTTTTATGCGTACGGCCTCGTTAGGTACAAATTTAGGCTGTGTTGTCATAATGGTCTTGCCTGCACTGCTTTGGGGCAATTCGTCAACAACACGCTCTTTTTCATGAGTATCGTCAAGATTGGGGAGCACCAGCATATCCATAAACCGTTTGATAAACGTTGACTTTCCCGTCCGCACCGGACCGACAACGCCTATGTATATGTCTCCTCCCGTTCTCTCGGAAATATCCTTGTACAGATTATAGCTTTGCATGGCGCATCCTCTTTTCGTATAGATTCAACACTAGATATATATGATGACGGGCTTAAACTCATACCTTTTGCGATAATAAAAAAGAGACGATCTTTTAAAAACCGCCTCAAGAAAAATGCCTTTTAATAGTTTACAGCCAGCTTGGAATCATATCGTTTTTAACAAGGTCTTCGAAAGACTGCCGGCGCACCATCAGTTCGGCATGCCCGTCTTTTGCCAGCACAACCGCGGGATGCGGCAGCTTGTTGTAATTGCTGGCCATCGAGTAATTGTAAGCGCCCGTGGAAAATACGGCAAGTATGTCTCCGATGCAAACATTTGGCAGGGACGCGTCCCATATAAGCATATCTCCGCTTTCGCAAGTGCGCCCTGCGATTGTAACAATGCAATCATCCGGCTCGTTCATACGGTTTGCCAGTGCGCAGGTGTATTTCGCCTGATAGAGCGCAGGACGTATGTTGTCAGCCATGCCTCCGTCAACGCTTACATATGTACGCACATCCGGTATGTTTTTAATATTACCTACGGTATAAAGCGTTGTTCCCGCTTCGCCGACAATCGACCGTCCCGGCTCTATTACAAACGCCGGAGGCTTAACGCCCTTCTCATCGCATGCTGCTGTAAGCTCGCTGAGCATTGCCTGCACATATTCGTGAGGCAAAAGCGGCTTGTCGTCTGCAGTGTAATGAATTCCGTAACCGCCGCCGAAATTAAGCTCTGGTATGATAAACCCGGTTTCCGATTTTATATAAAGCAAAAAATCGAGCAGCACTCTTACGGCATCGCGGAAAGGGGTAAGTTCAAATATCTGCGAGCCTATATGGCAGTGCAATCCTGATAGATTAAGGCTCTTTTGAACCAGTATTCTTTTTACCGCCTTTAAAGCTTGTCCGTCATCAATGCCGAACCCGAATTTGGAATCAACTTGTCCCGTCTTTATATAATCGTGCGTATGCGCTTCTATTCCCGGCTTTATGCGTATGGATACGTCCTGAACGCGCCCTGCTTTTTGCGCTATTGAGGATAATATATCTATCTCAGAAAAGCTGTCTATAACGATCCTGCCAATGCCCGTTTCCACTGCCATAGTAAGATCGTCAGGTGTCTTATTGTTGCCGTGCATATATACGTTTTTCAAATCAAACCCTGCGTTTATGGCAACAAAAAGCTCCCCCGCCGACGCTACGTCAAGCCCTAATCCCTCGCTTTGAACTATTTTGCACATTGCGGTGGTGGAAAACGCTTTGCCGGCATAAAGCGCTTTGCCTCCGCCCTTGTAGCTGTTTATAGCGCTCACATAGCTTTTGCATATACTTCGTATTTTATCTTCTTCCATTACATACAGCGGCGTGCCGAACTGCTCTGCAAGCAAGGTTGCGTCACATCCGCCAAGCATAAGATGACCCGTTTTATTGATTTTTGTATTTCCCCAATGTCTCATGTGTTTCCCCTTAAAAATAATATAGAAAATAGTAACACAGCATTTGCGAAGGTGTCAAACGCTGCTTATTGCGGTATATCTGTATCCCTGACAAAAGGCAGCCCCAGCTTTAAATATCTGCATATAATGCGTAAAAGCATTATAACTCCAATAGACAGGTACATAGAAAAATCTTTTCCTAAGTGAGGATATGTATACCAGAGCAAAACCGCCCCTAAAAGCGCAGCCGTCGCGTATATTTCCTTGTGAAGAACAACCGGTAGTTCCCCCGTAAAAATGTCGCGCAGTATGCCGCCTCCAACGCCTGAAATGACGCATACGAAAAGAAAACTTAACATGTTGTACTCAAGTTCTATAGCCTTAATGCCTGCGTATACTGCAAACACGGCAAGCCCTACTGCGTCAAAAAAGAAAACTATGTTTTTCCATTTTATATGCCCTTTAAGCAGCATGGTCAGCACGGCAGTTGCCAGTATTACTACTGTATATTCATAATGCAAAAAGAAAACAGGAACGCCCACGTTCATAACAACATCGCGTATAACCCCGCCGCCTATAGCCGTTACCATAGCGAGAAACAGTACGCCGAACAAGTCCATTTTTTTCTTTATAGCCGCTGTCACCCCTGAAACCGCAAACGCCGCCACACCAACAAGCTCGAGTATGTCAATTATATGCACAAAACACCTCTCACCAGCATTGTAATTTTATGCGTGTATTTTATACGATAATATGAGCATATACAACAAAAACCGACAATAAAAAATGTTCTTCGTCATTGTTTTTTTAAAAAAATAAAAGGGATCCGCCTAAAAGATGCCCTTTGTTATCATCGTATATCTTACAGCGGCAGATTTTTCTTTTTGAATATCAACAGCCCTGCGGCAAATAATTATCCCCCGGCCTAGCCGGGGGTATTTCTTTAACGGGCATAGCCCTTTATTACCAGCCACGCCTAAAGGGCGTTGGTACGGTCTGGCACTTGCGAAGGGCTGCTACTTGCTACCCGTAAACGGGTCTTTATCCTCAAACGTCAGTTGTTCTCCTAATTGATCTTCCTTCAACTGGTTCTGGATATATGTTTGTATCTTCTTTGCATCCTTTCCTGCCGTATCTACATAATATCCTCTGCACCAGAATTCTCTGTTTCGGTACTTAAATTTCATATTCCCCCACTTCTCATATATCATTAGGCTGCTTTTCCCTTTCAGAAATCCCATAAAACTTGATACGCTCATCTTCGGCGGAATTTCTAATAGCATATGGATATGGTCTGGGCATACTTCCGCTTCTATTATGTTTACGCCTTTCCATTTGCATAGTTCTCTAAGTATTGCTCCTATTTCTAATCTCTTTTCTCCGTAAAATACTTTCCTTCGATACTTTGGTGCAAATACTATGTGATATTTACA
>CAZSMH010000095.1:0-4613 GCA_964607965.1 uncultured Christensenellaceae bacterium | reverse complement strand
CGCTCGCACAGCAGCATCGTCACATCGTCCGCGCGTGTCTGCGTGAACTTTTTCTTTATTTCGCCCAAAAGCTGCTTTCCGTATATCGCATCGCTTTGCAGTATATCGCTTAAATCCTGGCTTGAGGCCTGCTCTGTATGTATTCCGTCAAGCCCGTCGGTGTATAGGAACAAACGCTCGCCCTTTTGCAGCATGCCGCTTGTTTCACTGCGCATTGAATTGTCTGCCCAGCGGCATATAGGAGTTCCGGGAAGCAGTATTTCTCTCAAATCCCCGTTGCCCGCAATAAGCGGCGGAACGCTGTGACCTGCGTTGGCGCATACAAACGCGCCCGTTGCAGGATCTATAGCCACAATAAAAATGGTGATATATATACTTTCCTCTGTGTTTAATTCCTCAAACGAATCCTGAATATTATGCAGCACCTGCGCGGGCGAAACCCCCGCCGCCTTGCATTGGGCAAACATCTCCTGACGAAGATAAACGGTAAGCATGGCAGGCATAACGCCGTGTCCCGAAACATCGGCAATATACATAATAACGCGACCGTCCCGGGTTAAAAAACAATCATACATATCGCCGCCCAGCGCCTCGCAGGGCAAAAATTCGGCAGAAAAATAATAACCGTTTATTTTCGGCAGATTATGACGCAAAATTGAAAGCTGAAGGCTCCGCGCTATTTCAAGGTCCTTCATCATCCGCGAGTTGTTTGCCATCAGCTTTTCTTTTAAGTTTTGTTCTTTTGTTATATCGCTGTATATTTCAAGAGCGTAATATCGGCCTTCAAATTCCACCGGCCCTGCACAGACAGAATATATTCTGCCTCGCACCTGCGCAATGGTGTTATACCGCCGCCTGTCCCTTATGCATTTTTCGGCAATGCACTCGCTGCAGTGCTTGGAAGCACCAGGCAGCTTTTCGCATCTTGTTCCTATTCCTGCGCCGAATCTTTCTCTCAATGCAGCGTTCGAAAAAAGTATGTCGCCCTTCTCATCCAGTACGCGTACCATATCAGGTATCTCATCAAGCACCGCAACTGAAAAAATGTTTGCGCAAAATTCCACGCTGTCCTGCATATCAAATACCCCACAAAATAAAATAAATATAACATTTAAACTCTGCTGCCGCCCCTCTATTAACGGCAACATAAAAAAAGTACGTTACTTAGCTAATAAGTCTAGCTTATGCCGTGCGTACATTGCGTCAAGCTTCATTTTATCAACGATTATTTTATCAGTAATCGAGCTTTGCTGCAGTATTTTGACATCGGTACCAAGATTAGCGGTCCTGCCGCCGGCGAAACGTGCGGCAATCATATCTTCAAGTCTTTTTTGTTCTATCCGGAACCTCTTGCAAAGTGCATTCTTTTTAGTATTGTAAACCTCACGGTGCAAACTAACGGCTTTATGCCGGCTTAGATTATCCATATTTACCCCCAACGTTTAACCCTAAATACACAAGCCAAGCTATCCTTATGTAAAGTTCCACACAAAATTATTGGTAATTTTACAGTATTTTTGACTATCCTTCGTTGCACCGCGCCGGCTTGCAGTTATAGTATACTATTTTCCTGCCGTATTTCCTTTTTCCTGTTATATTTATGTAATACACTACAGGTTTATAATATCACACATAATAAAGCAATTGTATAGAGTTTCGACAAAAAAAGTTAAAATTCTTATTTATTTTTTAAAAATAAAATCGTTTTTTTAATAAATCTGTTTTTTTCAGTCCGATAAGTCCATAAGCCCCTGGTGATATACGCTGATTGGGAAACTTTCCAAAGTTGAATTAAAACGCTTTCCGTTTATATAGTCGTAGCCATGTCCGCTGCCAACTTCGAAAACCAGTGTTTCCAGCCATATGCAAATATGTTCGGCTCCGAAACGCGCGTTAAACCTCTTATCTCCGTAAACATCGTCTCCAAGTATAGGCAGCCCGCAAAACGACAGGTGTGCGCGCACCTGATGCAGGCAATTGGTAACAGGCCGCACTCTTATAAGCGACATCGCATCTCCCTGTGACAGCTTTATATATCTTGTCACAATGGGTTTTGAATCTGTTTTGAATTCACCATATATATTGGCGCGGTGGCCTGATTTGGCGCGTTTATGATAACCAAGCAGTTCTTCCTGCTCATCTGCAGTCCCTTTTACAGGGCATATATAATAACGTGAAATGCGGCGCTGTCTGAGGGCCTCGAGAAAAAACATGTAGGCTTCTTCATGTTTTGCAATAATCAAAATGCCGCTTACATACTTATCAAGAGGATAAATAAGGTAAGGAACTATCAGCGCTTCAATGCTGTATTCTCCGCACTGCTGCATATGTTCTTGCACTATGCTTACTGCGCTTTGTTCGTCTTCCTGCGAAACTGACGGAAGCCCCGCGGGCTTATCCACAATAAAAAAGTTTTCATCCTGATATATTATTTTAGGAGCTAAATCTAAGCCCAATACGTCCCCCGGCACGAAAATACGTACTATATCTCCTTCATGCGCCTTATCATCCGGATAAGCATCTTCATCGTTAATGGTTATAACCCCTTTTTTAAACGCAAGGCGGATTGCCTTTTGCGGAAAATCCGGATATGTGTCGGCTAAAACATCATATAGATCTATCTCTTCATGTTCTTTACCAACCGAGAATAAAACCATTAACGCTGCTCCTTAACTCTTTATAATATAAAAAATACTATATCAGCGGTCCTTATAAGTCAAGCGCGAGGTTTCTTGCGATTATTGGCTTTAAACGCTTGCACTGTCCTTCTGCTTTTGATATATTATTAACAAAAATATTGTTCGGTCGGAGAGCATGTCTTTTCTACTTCTGCCCGATAAGAGAGGCGGGTGCGGTGCAAACCTGCGGCAGACAAAAGAACATGGGCGCTCCCTTTGAGCCGGAAGAAAGAGCGGATGCCTAAAAACATCAAAAAGGGTGGAACCGCGGAAAGATGTCATTTTCGTCCCTTATTTCTAGGAGACAAAGTGACTTTATTATTATACGGAGGCATTTTATGAAAAACAAAACAATGGACCGCATCGTTGCACTGTGCAAGAACAGAGGCTATGTATTCCCTGGTTCCGAAATTTACGGCGGACTTGCCAACACATGGGATTACGGTCCTTTAGGAGTCGAGTTTAAAAACAACGTAAAACAAGCATGGTGGCAGAAGTTTATAAAGGAATGTCCGTATAACGTAGGTATTGATTCTGCCATACTGATGAACCCTTCTGTCTGGGTGGCTTCCGGCCATGTCGGCGGTTTTTCTGACCCTCTTATGGACTGCAAAGAATGCAAGGCACGCTTTAGAGCAGACACTCTTATAGAGGACTATGCTGCAAAGAAAGGCCTGTCGCTTTCCGTGGCTGCAATGCAAAGTGCCGATATGGAGGCTTTTATTGCAGAAAAGCAGATAAACTGCCCCGTATGCGGCAAACACAATTTCACCGGTATTCGCAAGTTTAATCTTATGTTCAAGACGTTTCAGGGCGTAACCGAAGATTCGTCCAGCGAAATATACTTAAGACCGGAAACAGCGCAAGGTATTTTCGTAAATTTCAAAAACGTACAGCGCACAACCAGAAGGCGCATTCCGTTCGGTATTGGGCAGATTGGAAAATCGTTTCGCAACGAGATTACGCCGGGCAATTTTACGTTCCGTATACGGGAGTTCGAACAAATGGAGCTGGAGTTTTTCTGCGCACCTGCCGAAGAAATGCAATGGTTTAACTACTGGAAAGATTTTTGCCATAACTGGCTGCTCTCGCTGGGGTTAGATAAGGATAATATCAGGCTTCGCGATCATGATCCGGAAGAACTCTCTCATTATTCCAACGCCACCACGGATATCGAGTATTTGTTCCCGTTCGGATGGGGCGAACTTTGGGGCATCGCAGACCGTACTGATTTTGACTTAAAGCAGCATATGGAGCATTCCGGCGTCAGCTTAGAATATACCGACCCAATCTCAAATGAAAAATACCTGCCATACTGTATCGAACCTTCGCTCGGCGCAGACCGCGTTGCCTTAGCGCTGCTCTGCGATGCATACGATGAAGAGGAGCTGGAAGGCGGCGATACCCGTACAGTGCTGCGCCTCTCCCCGGTGCTGGCTCCGTATAAGGCTGCGGTTCTTCCTATGCAAAAGCAGCTTGTTGACAAGGCGCGGGAGGTGTACGATATGCTGCTTGGCGAGCACATGGTGGATTTTGATATTACCGGCAGCATTGGCAAGCGTTACCGCCGTCAGGACGAGATTGGTACGCCGTACTGCATAACTATAGACTTTGATACGCTTGAAGATGGCAAGGTGACTATCCGCGACCGTGACACTATGCAGCAGATACGTATAGAAATCGACAAGGTAAGCGCGTATATATCTGAGAAGGTTGCATTTTAAATGACGTAATAAAGGGCGTTTCGCGCCTCTTATTCTGCATATATTTTTTGCTTTTAAGTACGTTTTTTCGTTAGGTTATGATTGCAGCTATGCGTTACCCTTTGGCAATTATAGCAGTGCATAAAGTGCAGGATGCTGCGCTTGTTCAGACCGCTGCCACTTGACAAAACAGAAACGGAAAACTATCCTAGTACCAAGGCAAAACGCCTTT
>CAZSMH010000094.1:0-4777 GCA_964607965.1 uncultured Christensenellaceae bacterium | reverse complement strand
TCCTTAACAATGGGCGCAAGATAATCTTGAGTCTATGCCTTAACAGGCGCGCGGCGCAAATTTATATATGCCAGGCTAGCCCAAATGGCAGAAACAATAATATTCCATCCTATGTTGATAATAGGATCTTTATAATCTAATCCTGATACGTAAGAGAAAAAACGGGTTACTCCAGTGTAAATAACGCCTCCGAAAAGATGAGAATCAATAATCGGGAAAACTATCAGGAAGAAAACCGGAACTCCTATTGACACCAGTAGTTTAACTGCTCTGTTCATGCGATAGTAAAGCGTTGTTATAAAGTAGCCAACCATTATTGCGCAAAGGTAGTTTGCAAACATCCAAATCAACCCTATGCCTATACTGTCTTCCAAGAAGTAGTCAAATTGTATCTCTACAATACTTTTGTAATAGGCAAACTGCCGCAGTATAACCCCAAGCAGGCTGTCGATTACGGCCATTCCTGCGCATATAGCCACCGCCGCGGCAACAAAGCTAAAGAACATTGTTCTCCTTGATACGCCGTTAGCCGTCATCATATAAAACGTTGACTTAAATGAATTGAGTCCTACAATAAACAAAAATATTATCGTTGCAGTCTCAAGACCGCTGGAATTAACTCTTGAGCCGTAAGAATATGAAATATTCGAACTGATTGCTATCAGGACATAAAATAATATCATTACGATATAAAATATTACTATTGGCTTTCTCGATTCGTAAACCTGATATTTAAGTGCAGACTTTATTTTCATTATCTTATACCTCCGTTATTTGTAAGGTGTATAAACAGGTTTTGCAGCCTCATGCGTGAAACCTCTATGCCGTCAGGAACATTATCCGGTCGTATGTTATCAAGAATATAGGCGCTTTTTATTCCTCCCAGAATATCTGTTCCGAGAATATTTCGTCCCGCAATAAAGCCGTCTACCGTCTGCGCCGGGCCCGTTACCGTATACCCTTTTGTCAGCACGTTTTGAGTCATATCGTTAATAATTATCTCGCCGTTTTTTATAATCACTACGTTCTCAATAACGTCCGCGGCTTCCTCGATAAGATGAGTGGAAATGACGATTGTTTTTGGCTGCCTGCTGTAGCACGCAAGCAGTTCGCGGTAAAATAAATCGCGAAAATTGGCATCCAGCCCCAGCACCGGCTCATCCAAAAGCAGCACGGGCGCGTTGCACGACAGCGCCACAATTATTTTAAAAACCGAATCGTAGCCAGTGGATAATGTTTTTATCTTTTTCTTTGTGTTTAAAGAGAACTTGTCCGCCAGTTCTTCCGCGTATTTGCAGTCCATATCGGGATAAAACTCTTTTGTCCATCCCAGAGCACTTTTTACACTCATGCTTTCGGGATAAAGAGTCTGCTCGCTCATGCAGTACACCTTTGATAATGCGGCATCGTTTTCTGTAACGCTTTCGCTGTCAATAAAAACCTGCCCGCTGTCGGGAAAAACCTTGCCTGTGATAATATTTAGCAGCGTAGTTTTTCCTGCCCCGTTGCGCCCTAGCAATCCGCAGATTTTGTTTTCTTCAAACAGAACCGAAACGTTGTTAAGAGCGTTTACACGGCCATAATTCTTTGTAATGTTTTTAACTTCAACAAAACTCATCTTTCAAACTCACTCCTTATCATTTTTATTATTTCTTCATGCGATATAAACAGCTTTTCCGCTTCACATATCATAGGCATTAAATACTTGTCTTGAAACTGCCGTTTGCGTTTTTTGAGTATTGCCTGCTTTGCGCCTTTAGCTACAAACATACCAAGCCCGCGTTTTTTGAAAAGCACGCCCTCGTCTACCAGCAATGTTATACCCTTTAACGCCGTTGCGGGATTTATTTTACGGCTTACTGATATTTCCGTAGTAGAAGGAGCCTGTTCTTCTTCCGCAAGCGCATCCGAGAGTATAGCGTTTTCGAGCTGCTCGGCTATCTGAACAAACAATGGCGTTTCTCCGCTTAATTCCTCACGCATAATACCACCTCGCTGTACTGGTTAATTACTTATGTATTTAACTATAATGCAGCGATCTCGTTTTGTCAATATATTTTTTAAATAATCTGTTATGTAAATTCTTTTATTTATTAGACTATTTATATATAATGCAAGTATAAATACACGATTGTGAGGACTTTAACATTGGATGCCCGTACACAACTGTTTTTTTCAAAGAAAGTCTACTCACTGAATGACTCTGAAAAACTATTTGTCACAGCAGTCAAAGAAAATATTGACCATCATATCAGCCACTGTGACTTTTACGCACGATTTTTGGAACGTGAGCGTTTCTCCTCTGCGCAGCTTAAAAGTGCTGCCGATTGTGTAAACATTCCCATTATACCCGCTGCGTTTTTTAAATACCATGAAGTTATAAGTATCGCTAAAAAAGAGGTAAGTATCCATGCAACATCGTCCGGCACACAAGGCCAGCGCAGTCAGGTTTACCTAGATGATGACACTGTGCGTCTTGGCACACGCATGGTCATAAACTGCTTTGCACATCATCGCCTTATATCGCCCTTGCCCACTTATTATATTATGCTCGGCTACGAGCCATCGGAAGGCAACGATTTAGGCGCGGTAAAAACAGCCATAGGCGTCACCCGCTTTGCCCCCGCTGTTTCCCGCACATTTGTACTCAAAAAAACAGCAGACGGTTATGTACCCGATTGGTTTGGTGTACTGCGGGCGCTCGAACTCTGTCAGCGTCTGCACCTGCCAGTACGCTTTGTGGGTTTTCCCGCTTTTTTACACCGTCTTATTATAATGCTCCGAAAAGAAGGTCTTTCTTTCAGGTTTCCCCAAGCATCACGAGTGCTGCTTGGCGGCGGATGGAAACAATTTTTTAATGAAGCAATTGATAAAACAACACTTTATGCGATGACTGAAAAAACGCTTGGAATATTGCCGGAACACTGCCGAGATTTCTACAGCGCTGTTGAACACAGTATAGCCTATGCAGAATGCAAAAACCATCATATGCATGTGCCTATATGGAGCCGCGTGATTATACGTGACGTAAAAACGCTTGAGCCTATTGGCTTTGATAAAGAAGGGTTTTTGAGCTTTGTGACTCCTCTTTATAAATCCATTCCTCTTGTCAGTGTGATGATGGGCGATCTTGCGGTGATGAGGGAAAAATGCGATTGCGGTATAAAGTCACCGTATTTTGAGATAACCGGGCGGATGGGAATAAACAAAATGCGCAGCTGTGCCATTGCAGCTGACGAACTTATAAGGTGACATAATGAATCTTATTAAAGGCCAGATAGCAAGTGCTGATGAAGCACGCGATTTTCTTAATAATATCGAAAGTTATGTATTTGACACGCTAAAGAAGAGGCCACTTGATACGCAAACCGTTATCAGTGCGGCTGACCGCCTTTCGCATAAGCTTAACGTCAAAAATATTATCTCGCAGCTTTGTGCATTTGGCATTTCAAATCTAACTGCATCCTATATGCTCATTAAAGCTAAGCAGTATTTAAGCCGCGAATATCTCGAACGCAAGCTTCTACTGGAGCTCGGCGATGCGCCGTTTACTTTCCGCGATATCGGCGAGAATTGCTTTGCAGCATACCGTCCGCTTGGAGTAATAACGCACATTGCCGCCGGCAACGCAGCGGGTTTGCCCGCATTCAGCGTTCTTGAAGGACTTATGACTGGCAATATCAATCTGCTCAAGCTGCCCGGTACTGACGATGGGCTTTCAACAACGCTGCTAAAAATGCTAATAGAGACCGAACCGCAGCTCGCGCCATATATTTATGTTTTTGATATACCTTCTGTTGATGCGGATTCAATAAGCAAGCTGCTGTCTATTTCTGATGCATGTGCCGTCTGGGGCTCAGATTTTGCAATATCAGGCATACGCTCCATCGCACCTTGCAGCCTTAAGCTAATTGAATGGGGACATAAACTTAGTTTTGCATGTGTCACACAGCGCGGCGAAACCAACGAAGCTCTTTTGGGAATAGCTAAAGATATCTGTGAAAACGAACAGCTTTTATGCAGCTCGCCTCAATGTGTTTATTTTGAAGCTCAGGACTTTAATGAACTTGCCGCATTCGGCGAAAGACTGGCTGTTGCACTTAAAGAGGTTTCATCGGATTATCCGCGGCAGCTGCCCGATATAAATACACAAGCAGACATAACGGCACAGCTATCGCTTTCTTCAATAGAGTCTTTAATAGAGAAGAAAAAAGTGTTCTGCTGTGAGAGCTGCGCAATTATTGCAGATGACAATCCAGTTTTGTGCGCATCTCCAAAATACCGTACCATATGGCTCAAACCCATGCGCAGTGATTCCTTTTTTAACACACTTCGCAGCCAAAGCGGCTATTTACAAACTGTCGGCCTTGCCTGCGCGGAGGATGAGCGCGCAGCGTTGGAGCAGACACTTTACAGTTGCGGCGTCTGCCGTATTATGCCGTGCGGATGCATGGCAAAAACCCATGCCGGAGAACCGCATGACGGTCTTAATGCGCTTCGATGCTATGTTAAAGCCGTGGTAAGAGCCACACTATAGTTTTCACCCTAGTCTCCCCTGCCGGCCTTTTTATTTCCCGTTTTTGCTTTGCCCATAAGCTCAGGAACCGGCGGCTGCGTATTTATTTGCCTTTTCATCTTTTTATTACTCTCTGTGCCGTGGGGGTCACCCGGGTCGGGACGGCGCATTCCTGCTTTTGCCATATTTATATGCCTCTTTTTATTGTTATTCTAAGCAAAAGACACAAAAAATATTTTTTTGCTACCTATATTTTTATAT
>CAZSMH010000093.1:0-4993 GCA_964607965.1 uncultured Christensenellaceae bacterium | reverse complement strand
AAGGTGATAGAAATAGAAAAGATAATGGACTATGGCGTAATGTCTACTCCTGCGCTTATTATCAACGACAAGGTTAAGGTATCAGGCAGGATTCCCGGAAGGCAGCAGATAATAAAGTATATTGAAGAAGAAAAATAATATAAGAGGAGCGGCTATAACGGCCGCGAAAATCCTGCGCTTCATTGGCGACCTCCGATATTTAATAACAAGCTAAAAAAACAAAGATGGATAATTGTTATTTTAGTATAATGCAGTAATAAAAAATAATACAATATACCGTAAATGAATTTACATACCAAATTAATATAATAATAAATCTGTTTTGCCTTCAAGGATATAATCTGCTCTCGTTTCGCCACCGTATGATGTAAAATATATCTTTTGCATATTGACTTAGTATCTTTAATATGCTAATATTAGACCGGTTAGTACAGACCACGCGGTCTAAATATAAAAAGGAGGGTATATTATGGAATGGTGGATTTGGGCGCTTATAGCAGTTGGGGTTATAGCTATTGGGATGTTAAAGCTTGCAATTTTCAAGAAGATAAAACAAAACAAAGATTCAAAACCAAAGTTTGAGGACTGATTATATACATAATGAAAAAAAATATTGATTATAAAGGGCTGCTTGGGCAGGAAAACCCGATAAAGCGATTTCCCTTGCTCTTGGAAGCCGCGCTTGACGAATTCTCGAATAAGAAATTCGACGAGGCTTCCTTGAACGATATACTGAAAAAAGCGGGTATGAGCAAGGGGAGTTTCTATCATCATTTCGGAGACAAATTCGCGCTGTATGTTTGTCTTGCCGATACGATGGTAAAAAAGAAGATCGCGTTTTTTGCCCCTATATTAGCGCAAAATAAAGATATTGCTGATTTTTTTGGGTTTATGAAAAGCCTTATTCGGGCAATTGTGGAGTATATGCTGGCAGATCAAAGAACTGCACACCTGGCAAACAGGTATCTTGAAGACGCAAAGCTTTGGGAAAAAATCATACCGCTCTTTGAGTATGATTACAGCCAGGACTTTGGCCCGCTGATAGAATCTGCGATAAAAGCGGGCACAATAAGCAGCCGGTTTTCTCCGGAGTTTATAGCAAAAGTAATTGAAGTATTGTTCACAAACGCCCACAAGATGATTGAAAAAGGCAGCGCAGATGCCGGCGTTGAGTTGATTGAACAGCTGCTGCGTATGATACAATACGGAATTGCAGCAGACAGGGAGGATGTATAATGGAGCATGCTTTTTTAGTAAAAGACCTTTTTTTTAACTACCGCACCTCCAAAGAAGATGTGATAAGAGGCGTAAGCTTTGATGTGCGAAAGGGCGAGATTTTCGGCCTTCTCGGGCCTTCCGGCGCGGGCAAGACTACTCTGCAGAAAATTCTTATAAGGCTGCTGGAGGATTACCGCGGAGAAGTCTCGTATTTCGGCAAGGATTTAAAAACAATGGGCAGAGAGCTTTACGAGGAGATAGGCGTAGGCTTCGAGATGCCCGTGCATTTTTCAAAAATGACCGCGCTCGAGAATATGGAATACTTTTCGGGTTTCTACAAAAACCGAGCTAACATACAGCTGCTGATGGAAAAGGTGGGGCTTTGGGAATACCGTAACTACAAGGCGGGAGAATACTCCAAAGGAATGAAGGTGCGGCTTAATTTTGTGCGTGCCATGCTTAACAACCCACGTATGCTTTTTCTGGACGAAGTGACAAACGGGCTTGACCCTAAAAACGCGCGTATAATAAAGGACATGATTTCGGATTTTAGGGATAACGGCGGCACGGTTTTTTTAACAACACACCTTATGAACGATGTCGAGCAGCTTTGTGACAGAATAGTATTCTGCGTTGACGGCAAGCTGGGAGAAATATCAACCCCGCGGGAGCTTAAGATAAAGCACGGAAAGAAAGAGGTTAAAGTAGAATACCGCGAAAACGGAGGCACGGCTTCTGCACTTTTCCCGATGGAAGGCATAGGCGCCAACAAAGAGTTTATAAGCATTCTTAACTCGAAAGAGATAGAAACTATTCATTCAGGCGAAACGACTATGGAGGATATATTCATTAAAGTGACGGGAGTTGAAATAAAATGAAAGGCACGATATTGCTGCTCAAAGGCGAGATCCGCCGTCTTGTGCTGTATAAGATAATGCCGGTAAGCCTTCTAACGTCTCTGATATGGATAGTCATATTCTTATTTATATCGGCAGACGAAGCAAAAGAGATCATGCCTCTGCTTATATTCGTAGATGTATCGGTGATGGCTGTTATGCTTATAGGCGCTTCGCATCATCTTGAGAGGCAGGAGGATGTAATAAAGTCTATGATGATTATGCCCGTGTCGATGGGGCAGATACTGTGCTCTAAGATAATATCGTCTATGGTGCTGGCGATAGAGGCGGCTTTGGTTACTTCTCTTGCGCTTCTTATAATACACGGCGTAACTGTCAATTATGCGCTGCTACTGCTGTTTGTTATAATAGCGGCCACCGCACATGCCGCTATTGGTTTTTTCCTCGCATTATACAGCCGCGATTTCGCGACCATGCTGGTGCTTCTTATGGCTTACATGCTGCCGATGACAATACTGCCGGTGCTGCAGACTTTCGGCATAATCAACATAAACGAATGGCTGCTGATTTTGTCGCCGTCGTATTCCGGGCTTGTTATGCTCTCATCCGCTGTTACGGGGCAGGAGGAAGCGCTTAAAGTGGCTGCAGCGAATATATATCTTATTGCTCTGATATTTGTTCTAATCAAATTCGCGGTATATCCGCGCTTTAAAAAAGTTTCGGTGAGGGGGTAGCGGATATGAATAAATACTTGGCATTGTTAAAGTATGAAATGAAAATGATACTGCGGGACCCTATGAACATTTTTATGTGCTGTTTCCCGCTTATCGTTCTGGCTCTTGCAGCGTTCGTGTTTCCTTCAATATTCGATTCTATGGCGGCAGACCAGCAGGGGCTTGCGGTAGTAATGCTGCTGCTTATGATAGTAATACTGACTTTCGGCGGTTATTTTATCGCCGCAATGGGCACGTTCCTGATGCTCGACCACAAGGACGAGTGCACTTTAAATACCATTGCGGTAACGCCGGTGGGCGCAGCAGGCTATATAAGGTTCAAGATGTCTTACATATACTTGATATCGTTAATATCCATGCTGGTTGTGCTGTTCGGCGTCAAATACATAGCGGGTGATAAGTATACTGTGTTCGGCATGTCGCTTTTCGATAATGTAGGTGCGCTAGAGATAGTTGCGTTCTCTTTTGTTTCGTCTTTGTTTGTGCCCGCGCTCGCGCTGTTTCAAAGCGCTTTCGCCAAGAATAAAGTAGAGGGGTTTGCGTTTATAAAAGGTACCGGTATTGTGCTGTTTATTCCTGCGTTGATGCTGCTGGATGTAATGCAGGGCGGTATTCAGTATGTGCTCGGAATATTCCCGAATTTCTGGGCGGTAAAGGGTATGCTTACGGAGTTTCTGCCTATGGGCAACAGCGCGGATTTAAGTTTTCCCGTATATCTTGCTATCGGCGCGGCGTACAACATTGCTATAATCGCATTTACATACCGCATGTTTCTTAAAAAGACACAATATTGAACAATAGATTGGGGCGTTGTGAGGGCGCTGCCCTCACACTCCTGCCAAAGGGATTGATATTCCGCCTGTACCCCAAAGGGGTAAAACACATAACTGCCATGCTGTTACAGCGGTATGGCAGTTTTTATATATTTAGAGGATTATGGGAATTTGTGTCGAATATTAAACTTTATAAGTATAAAAAGGTATTGTTTATAGGAGGAAGCAAAAAATGATACCAGTATTCCTGAGTTTTCAAAACCGTTTTATTACAACAGGATGCTTTTTTTATAACTAATGCTATTAAAAAAAGGATGCCCACCTAAACTATAATATACTTTTCTGGGGAGAGATATATGAATGATGAAATCAGGATAAAGCTGATAATGGAACAGTATAAAATTTTTGTTGAGTCGGCTCAGAAGATATCAGATACTAGAAGTCAAACAAACAAATTTTTTATTTCAATTTTATCAATTTTATTTGCTATTTCAGCGCTTGTCTCTAATTTTAATAATATAATATATCTATCGGTTTGCACTCTAGTTATTGGATTGTTTGGTATACTACTTTGTTATCTTTGGTATAGGAGTATTCATACATACAAAGCCTTGAATTCGGCTAAATTTGCGGTTATACATGAGATTGAACAAGAATTGCCCATTAAATGCTTTATAAAAGAATGGGATATACTCGAAAAGTGTAAGAAGAAGGAATATTTAATCATTACTGGGACTGAAAAGAAACTACCAATTTTATTGGCATTACCATTTATACTAATAATTATCTTAAGCATTATTAGTTTGGTTTTTATTAATAATAATTGAACAAGGAGTGTAACAGAATGAAAAGAGTATTTATCAGTTTTGCAATTGAAGATGTAGCGCTTCGCAACTTGTTGGTTGGGCAAGCAAGAAATGACAACTCGCCTTTTGAGTTCGTTGATATGTCTGTTAAGCAACCTTGGGATTCTGAATGGAAATCTAAGTGTAGGACTAAAATTAAAGGGTGTGATGGAATGATAGCAATTGTCACAAAGAATACCAATAATGCAGCTGGACAAAAGTGGGAAATTCAATGTTCAAAGGAAGAAGATGTGCCGAGAATTGGCATATTGGGAAATCAGGATTGTCGAAATACTACTTCAGGTTGTGAAGGCATAAGAATTCTAAATTGGACATGGAGTAACATAAAAAATTGGATTAATTCAATATAAACAAAACATAATCAATCTAATCTAGAGAATAGCATATTGTGTTCTAATTGTTGTTTATAAATTGCATTATTCTTTATTTTGGCAAGCATATCAATATAAATTCGACAAAACTAAAAGCCCCGCCGCGGCGGGGCTTTGTCATGCAATTAATTTACTGCTGATACTTGGGGCGCTTTTGGTAATGCGTGTGCAGCA
>CAZSMH010000092.1:0-4995 GCA_964607965.1 uncultured Christensenellaceae bacterium | reverse complement strand
ACCTATTACAGTCTCGTTTGGCGTTGGCGCGTTAACAACGACACCAATGGCTCCCTGAAATTCCGCGTCCATTGCAAGGTTTATAACGCGCTTGCCGGTTGTAGTGCCTCCCCCTACCCCGCAGAAAACAGGAATGTCGGATACCGTTATCAAAGCGTGTGATATTACCGGCTGGGGCGTAAAAGGGTATACAGCAATAACTGCGTTTGCATTGCAGTTTTTTATAAGCGCCACATCCGTTGTAAAAACAAGCGATTTTATTGTTTTGCCAAATATTTTGATTCCGCTGACTTCATTTATTACTTCCGGCACTCTTACCATATGTCTTCTTAATGTGCCCTGAATTTCGGGGACAAAATGCTTCATACACGTTTTCTCCTCACAATTACTAAATATACCCAAAACCCTGATATGATGATAGCAAATATTTGATTTAACGTAAAGTTGTTTAATTACCCACTTATTATGTGATAGTAAGCGGGAATTGGTCTATATATTCGATTGCAGCAATTTTGTATATACATCCGCGATGTTTTTATCAATACATACGAATATAACTTTTTTAATAAGCGCCGGAGAGTATTCCTCAAGCTTTGATTTGACAGATTCAATAGCGGTCTGTGCCGCTTTAAAAACCGGGAAACCAAACGCGCCCGTACTGATAGCAGGAAAAGCCACACTTTTAGCGCCATGGCCGACAGCCGCACGCAAGCAATTATGGTAGCAAAGAGACAGCATTTTTTCCTCGTTTTTCTCTCCGCCCTGCCAAACTGGTCCTACCGTATGCACGATTATATTGCAGGGAAGGTTATACCCCCTTGTCACTTTTGCCTGACCTGTATTGCAGCCGCCGAGCAATCTGCACTCGTCAAGAAGCCCGGGTCCTGCAGCTTTATGTATAGCGCCGTCAACTCCCCCGCCCCCTAATAGAGTACTGTTTGCTGCATTTACTATTGCGTCAACATGCAGCTTAGTAATGTCTCCAAAGTGTACAAAAATCCTGTTCATATCATCCTGCCTTATTTTTTACCAGTATATAACCTTGTCAAAATGTATTGAGACTTATCCGGTGATTGTATATAATAGTTCTATACGTACAAACCGGAGGTTGCTTACAATGGATTGCACCAATACTATTAAATGTCCCTGTACATATGCTAATTGCTCGCGGCACGGGAAATGCTGCGAATGTATTGCATATCACCTCAGAAGAGGCGAGGCGCCCGGATGCCTGTTCTCCAAAACCGCTGAGAAGACATACGACAGAAGCATAGAGTCACTTTATAAAGACAGCCGCAGCATGAGAAACGCTTAAGCTGACAACAGCATCTTACAATTAGATTATTCTATTTTGGATATGCATTTGTCAAGACTCTTCATTGACCTTTATTTAAAATGCATGATATTATTATAATGGCTGATAAAAAATTGAAGGGCGTTTTTTTTGAATAATATTTTTTTAAAAATAAAAGAAGTTTCCGTTTCGGTTTTGCCGGTGGCAATAATAGTAATAATCCTTAATTTTACGGTTTCTCCGCTTTTGGATTTTGAGCTTATAAGGTTTTTTATTGGCGTTGCGCTTGTAATAATCGGTCTTTCATTGCTGCTTTTCGGCATTGATATAGGGATAACTCCGGTGGGTTCTCTCTTGGGCAAAACTCTCGCTAAATCGAACAAATACTTGGTAGTAATTGCAGGCGGCCTTTTACTTGGTTTTTTTGTTTCAGTTGCAGAGCCGGACCTGCATATAATAGCTCAGCAGACCGAAATCGTAACATCCGGGCTTATACCAAAGTTCGGGCTTGTTATAGCAGTATCTTTGGGTATTTCTCTGGCAATAGCTTTAGGTTTTATACGTATAATACGAAGCATTCCTCTGCATATAATACTTACCGTTTTGTACTTGATTATATTTGTGCTTGCGCTTTTTTTACCGCCCTCAATTCTTGCTGTTTCTTTTGACTCTTCCGGCGCGACAACCGGAGCAGTTACTGTACCATTTATACTGGCGCTTGCTCTTGGCATCACGTCCATGAAAAAGGACAGCAAAGGCGCGGAGAAAGACAGCTTTGGGCTGATAGGCATAGCATCCGCCGGAGCTATTATATCTGTTATGTTGATAAGCGCTATATCGGGCGTTGCTGATATAACCGGAGTTATTGATAACACACCTGCAATATATTCTACGCTTATGTCTCCATTCTTTGAAAAACTTCCGGCTGCTGTAATTGATACTGCAATAACATTATCGCCGCTTTATGTTATTTTTCTTGTATTCCATTTTACTGACCCCAAGCGCTCCAATCACATGCTTAAAAGAATAACATTCGGCCTATTGTATGCTTTTTTGGGGCTAGTGCTGTTTATCGTCGGCGTCGGTGCCGGTTTTATGAATGTGGGCTCAGTCATCGGTTATGCAATTGCATCTAAAGGTTTAAGCTGGCTTGTGGTGCTTGTCGGTTTTGTTCTCGGACTTGTTACGGTGCTTGCCGAACCCGCCGTACATGTGCTGACGCATCAGATTGAAGATGTTACCAGCGGTTCTGTAAAACACCGTTTTGTGCTTATTGCGCTGTCTGCAGGTGTCGGGCTGGCCGTTGCGCTGTCTATGCTGCGTATTTTTGCGGAAGGTATCCAGTTGTGGCATTACCTTCTCCCGGGATATATAATAGCATTGATACTGGCGTTTATAGGACCAAAGCTTTTTGTAGGCATAGCTTTTGATTCAGGAGGCGTTGCTTCAGGGCCAATGACGGTTACTTTTATACTTGCTTTTGCTCAGGGCGCTGCACAGGCAAAGGAGGGCGCTAATGTGCTCTCAGACGCTTTCGGGGTCATCGCGATGGTAGCGTTAACTCCGCTTATAACATTGCAGCTGCTCGGACTTTTATACAGACGCAGGCTAAAAGGAGATACTTAATATGCAAGATAATAGCTTTTCTCTGCTTGTTGCTATAGTAAATTTCGACTGCGGCAGCAAGGCATTAAACGAAGCAAAAAAACTCGGAGTTTTAGGCGGTACAATAATACCGGGGAAAGGAACATCAAGAAACCGTTTGCTTAATTTCCTCGAGCTTTCGGATATCCGAAAAGAAATCGTGCTGATGGTTTCTGAAAACTGCCTTGCGCAAAAAGCAATGGATTATTTAAATGAAAAATTTAATTTTGAGAAAAAAGGCCGTGGCATAGCATTTATATGTCCACTGGCAGGCGTATTTGGGGCCAGCAAATGCAACTGCTGCGAAATTACACAAAAGGAAGTGAAAAAAACAATGTATCAGTCAATAACAACTATTGTAGAGCGGGGCAGCGCTGAAACAGTGATTGACGCGGCCATAAAGGCAGGCGCCAGAGGCGGTACGATTATAAACGCGAGGGGTTCAGGCATACATGAGACCAGCAAATTATTTTCAATGGAAATCGAACCCGAAAAAGAAGTTGTGCTGATAATTTCAAAAGCCGATAACACTGAAAATATAGTCTCGTCAATACGCAGTATGCAGCAAATTGATGAGCCCGGGAAGGGTATTATGTTTGTCTCCGATTTATCTTCAGCAATTGGCCTTTACTGAATCTGATTTTTTTGCAGACAAGCCTGCCTTTATCAAAACTTTGCTGCAAGGCATCATCATAAAAACGATACAGATCAATATGCCAGTCCCTATAAGAAGCCATTCTATTTTTATTACTTCTGAAAGCGGGCCGAAAATAAGCATTCCGAGCGGCATAACTGCGTTCGGTATCATTCCGAATATTCCGAATATACGCCCGAGATAACTTTCCTCAACGCTCTCCTGAAGCATCACGGTAGACGGGGTGTTGTATATGGGAACGGCAAAACCGGCCAACCCCATAATTACAAGGTAAAGCCAGAACATGGAAACGGCACCAAGCCCAAACGTAAATACCCCGAAAGCAACTCCCGCGAATGCCATCGTGTGAATGCGGTTTTTAAAACCGCCCCACGATGCTATAAGTATTCCCCCCAGCACCATGCCTCCTGAAAACGCTATTTCTATTGCGGATAACCGCCATACTTCTTCTCCGTAGCTGCGCGCAACCTGAAGCGGTGTTAACAAAGCCGCCGGTGATACAAGTATAAAAAAAACAGCCGAAAACGCAAAAAAACGAATCAAATATCCATGGCTTTTTACGTATGAAACACCAAGACGCAAATCAGCAAAATAACTGAGTATCGGCTTTTGGCTTGCCTTTGAATGCAAAGGTACATTTAGCAAAGCAATCAGTATGAATATCGCGATTGCAGCCGTGCCCACATCGATCAGAAAAATAGCTTCTATTGAAGAAAAGGTAAGCAGCAGACCGCTTGCCATAGGGGATATAAGAGTAATTACAGACTGTATGCTGCCGTTTATCGCATTTATGCGCATAAGCTTATCCTCGGGTACAATCTGAGGCAATATGGCACCGACCGCGGGCACCTGAATGCCGGTCCCGAACGACCGTACGGCAGACAACAGCAAAAGCAGCCATATTGTGCCGTAGCCAAAGGCGAATAATATTGCCAGCACCAGAGTTGAAACCGCTATAAGAGCATCGGAAAATACAATAAGCATCTTTCGGCTGTATCTGTCTGCCCATACACCGGCAAAAGGCGAAACAAAAAACATGGGCAGAAATCCGAAAATAATGCTTAACATAGTCATAACGCCCGACTTTGTTTCCAGCGTTATATGCCAGATGATCGCGTATTGAACAAGCGAAGAACCAAACAAAGATACCGTTTGGCTGAGCAGAAACTGTACGGTTTTTTTGATCCAGTCTTGTCTCATAAATTGCCCCCGAAAAAGATTATTAAACTATATCATACAGTATATTAAAAAGATATTATATTATACAGCGGGCACTCCCGGCGGATTTCCGGTTAGCAGCGGCAGTTCTTCTTTACCTGTTAAATGTGCATTTAAAATAATTGCCGAAGCCGTAAAGCCTGCCGATTCAAGCGTTTTACGGGAAACAGTATTGTAATACCAG
>CAZSMH010000091.1:0-5029 GCA_964607965.1 uncultured Christensenellaceae bacterium | reverse complement strand
GTTTAAACTCCTAAGCGAAAGGCCGCGCGTTCGAGCCGCGCCGGGAACGCCAAAAAGCTCCGGTTTGCCGGAGCTTTATTTTGTATTCTTTACTAAACGCCTTAATAACTTATCAAGGCTATATCGAAGTATTTTTATATATGCTTTTTTATAACCTTTTTTAGCTTTTCCATTCCTTCGTCTATCTGTTTTAGCGAAGCCATAGAGAAATTAAGCCGCATTGTATTTTCATTCCCGCCCTCGGGATAAAAATGTGTACCCGGCACAAAGGCAACGCCCGCTTCCACACACTCTTTGAATAATACGGTTGAATCTATGCCCGAAGGCAGCTGTACCCAGATAAACAGCCCGCCGTCCGGTTTGGTATAGGTTATACCCTCCGGGAATGCCTTTAAAGCAGAAATCATGGCATCACGTTTGCCTCGGTATAATGCGCGTATATGTTCTATATGTCCGTCCAAATCTCCAGAGCGCACATAGGCATCCACAATCTCCTGAGAAAGGTTCGGGGTGTGCAGGTCTTCGCCCTGCTTTGCTATATTGTATTTCGCTATAATACTGCTGTCTGCCACCGCCGCACCCACGCGCAGCCCCGGCGATATTATCTTTGAAAAACTAAGAAGGTATATAACGCAGTCCGTATCGTCAAAGCTTTTTATAGGCGGCTCTTCTTCTCCCGAATATCGCAGATCGCAATACGGATCGTCCTCAAGTATAAGTACATTGTATTTTCTGCACAGTTCTATCATACGCATACGGCGCTCTTTGCTCATCGTGCGCCCCGTAGGGTTCTGGAAAGTAGGTATTGTATAAATAAACTTAGGATTAAAAAGCTTTATCTTATCTTCAAGGTCGTCCATGCGCATGCCGAAATCGTCCATTTCAACTCCTCGAACATCAGCTTCGTATGTCAAAAACGTCTGCAGCGCGCCTATAAAAGTGGGGGATTCTGTTAAAACCACGTCGCCCGGATTTACCAGCGTCTTGGCGGCAAGCCCTATACCCTGCGTAGCGCCGGATGTAATTATAATCTGGTCCGTTTTTGCTCTGATGTCGCGCTTTTGAACCATATCCGCTACTGTTTCTTTTAGCTTGTAAATTCCCGGCGTACCGCCGTACTGAAGAATACGGCTGCCATTCTCGTCTATTATTTTTTGCGCAATTTTGGCAAGCTCGCATGACGGGAAACTATCCGGAGAAGGATTGCCCCCCGCGAAAGATATCATACCCGGCTGCCCCAGCAACGCAAAAATATCGCGTATTGCACTGCCGGTCACATTATCAAGTCTTTTTGCGAATTTCATAACACACATGCTTCCTTAAGTTTTTGCCCATTATAATACCTGCTTTTATTACAAGTCAATGCCGGCCGTTTCCGCGTGAGCGAATGTTGCGACTGTAACGCTGACGGCGCCTTGGCTTATCAGCGCCCGGGCACACTCTTCGGCGGTAGCTCCGGTCGTTAACACATCATCTATCAGCAGTACGCTGCCGTTTACGGCTTCCGCTTCAAAAGCACCGTCCATGTTCTGCTGCCTCTGTTGTCTGTTAAGCTTTGTCTGCGAAGGCGTATTGCGTATGCGCCGCAGCGCCTTTTGATACGGCTTTCCCGTATACTCTGCAATCCGCACTGCAAGCAGCTCGGACTGGTCAAAACCGCGGCTTTTACGCTTTTTTTCATGAAGCGGAACATTGCATATTATATCCCAGCTTACATTCGCACCGCATACAGCGTTTATTATACTCTCGGCCATAAACTCAGAGAGCCACTGAGCGCCGCCATATTTATACGCCTTTACTATACCCGCCGCGGCGCCTTCATACCTGTAAGATGCATACGCCGATAATACCGTCACGTTAACATGCCCGGCTTTAAGCTGCTCTAAAATACAAGAGCAGTCAGGACAAAGATGCGAAATAACATCCTTTTCAATACCGCATACAACGCATACCGGAATATCCGGAAATACAGCGCTAAGCGCTCCCATCTTGTATTGCTCCCAAAACTTCTTTCAAATCCTTTATCTCATGGTCAAGAGTCGTATATCGTCCTTTTATTCTGTTGTTCTTAACCATATACTCAATTGTGCTTTTAAACCCAATAATTATTACCTTCTCCATTGCCCTCGTCAAAGCGGTATAGAGCAGATTCCGTGATAAGAAGCGCCCGCCGCCCGACATAAGCGGCAGTATAACCACCGGGAACTCGCTTCCCTGAGACTTATGCACTGTGACCGCATAAGCATGTTCGAGCTGTTCTAACTCCGAAAACGAATAAACGGCATCCCTGATACCGTCAAAACGTACCGTCGTCTCTTTTAAATCATTGTCAATACGCAATATGCAGCCCAAATCACCATTGAATACGCCGAGCCCCTTGCTGTAAAACTGCTTATCGTCGGCGTAAAACCATTCCATCTCATAGTTGTTTTTTGTCTGGATGACCTTGTCGCCTTCCCTAAAGAGAGTATCTCCTATCTGCACCTCAGCCCTTGACGCCAGCCGCGGGTTAAGCATCTCCCTTAGCTCCATGTTAAGATTGTGTACTCCGAGCACTCCTCTTTTGACGGGACAAAGTATCTGTGTCTGTTCGAGTATTTCGTACTTTTGCGGCAGTTCCCCTTGAGTAAGTAATTTTTTTATTCGCTCTATCACGTTTTCCGGTTCATCTTCGGGCACAAAAACAAAATCTCCGGTTAAATATAGCACCGGCGGCTCTCCGCTGTTTACCCTGTGAGCGTTTTCAATTATACTTCCGCCCTCCTTCTGACGGTAAAACCTCGTTAAGTGCGAAACAGGGAAAGCACCGCTTATTATTATATCCCTCAGCACATTTCCCGGACCAACCGAAGGAAGCTGGTCTGCATCTCCGACAATAACCAACCGCCCTCCTTCAGGCATTGCACGCAGCAAAGCACGCATAAGAAAAATGTCTATCATCGAAGCCTCGTCAACAATAACGGCTTCGGTTTCCAGCGGGTTATCCTCGTTGCGTATAAAACGGGCTGCGTTATCAAAATCCTCTTCCATGCCAACGCCGTATTCCAAAAGCCTGTGTATAGTTTTTGCCTCGCGCCCGGTAGACTGCTCAATGCGCTTTGCCGCCCGCCCGGTGGGAGCGCACAGAGCGGTAGTTATGCCGCACTGTTCAAATATGCTGATAATTGCCTTAATTATAGTGGTCTTCCCTGTGCCCGGTCCGCCGGTAATAACGGTAACCTGACCGGACAAAGCCGTAAGCACAGCCCGCTCCTGCTCTTCTGAAAGTTCAACGCTGCCTATATAGCGCTCATAAGCCTCAATAGCATCCTTTATCGGTATACGCGGCTGACTTAACGAGAGCGTATAAAGCCGAAGTGCAACATCGCTTTCTGTTATGTAAGCCGCTATATGGAACACCGCAGGCGTTCCCGCTATAAATTTCTGTGCAATCTGTTCAGAGAGTGTTAAGGCCGATATCCGCGTTTCAACCAGCGCCTCTTCAATCCCCAGCGTTTTTGCTGCCCGTCGGATAAGCTCGCTGCGCGGAAGACATGTATGGCCGTCGTTCATAGCGCATATAAGTTCATGTTTAATCCCTGTATCAATCCTAAACTGCGATGTTTTTTCTATTCCTATGGTGCCGGCTATCTTATCGGCACGCTCAAAGCCTATCCCTGCTATATCGTCTATCATACGGTATGGATTATCCCTTATTAAAGAAGCGGCCGCAGCCCCATACCGTTCCAGCGCACGGAATGCCTGCCGTACTGAAAGCCCGATATTCTGAAGATCTATCACCGCCTGCCTGACGCCTACGTGCTCAGCAAAACTCTCAGCAATGTTAAGCGCAAGTTTTTTGCTTATTCCCTTAACCTGCGCTAAAAACTCCGGGTTGCTTTCAATCACTTCAAAAGTGTTTTCGCCGAATACATCTACAATTCGTCCCGCGAGCGCGTCGCCTACGCCCTTTATAAGCCCGCTTGCAAGAAACATTCGTATTGATTCCGCTGTATTTGGAAGCCGCGTTTCCACCGACTTAACGGAAAACTGACGGCCGTAAAACTTATGCTCTGTCCACGCACCGAATAAACGCACATACTCGCCCTCGTGGATGTGCGGCAAACAGCCGACTGCCGTGGTCAGCGTTCCATTAAAATCAATCTCCAGCACCGTCCAGCCGTTTTCATCATTGCGGAAATTAATTTGAAGCACCGTGCCTTCAATACTCGTCATGTACGCCTCAGGTTTTGTGTTTATTTGACTGTAATTGTATCACATGAGGTTTTGTTTGTCGCGAAAAAAGCGAAAATATGTACGTATATAATTTGCTTTTTGATAAAAAAGGAGGCAGTTTGTTTGCCGCCCCCTGAGTCTTCTTTTAAAGTTTATCCGCCATATCAAGCCGCTCCCACGGCAGATCCAAATCCGGCCGCCCGAAATGACCGTACGATGCCACCTGCCTGTATATAGGCGCCCGAAGCCCGAGCCGCTCTATTATTGCCGCCGGCCGAAGATCAAACACTTCCATTATACGCTTTGAAAGTTTTTCATCTTCGATAACACCCGTTCCAAAGGTATCAGCAAACACAGATACCGGATGTGCCACCCCTATGGCATATGCCACCTCTATTTCGCATCGCTCGGCAAGATTTGCCGCAACAACGTTTTTCGCAATATGGCGCATAGCGTAAGCCGCGCTTCTGTCCACCTTGCTTGGGTCCTTACCTGAAAATGCGCCGCCGCCGTGCCGCGCATAGCCTCCGTATGTATCCACTATTATTTTACGGCCTGTAAGCCCCGAATCCCCTGCCGGACCTCCTATAACAAACCTGCCCGTAGGATTAACAAAGTATTTTGTGCTGCTGTCCAGCAGCTGGTGTGGCAGCACAGCCTTTATTACGTTTTCCATAATATCGGCTTGTATCTGTTCATGTGTTACATCTTCGGCGTGCTGAGCAGATACCACTACGGCTTCTATCCTTATAGGCACGTTGCCTTCATATTCCACCGTAACCTGCGATTTGCCGTCCGGCCTTAAATAAGGAAG
>CAZSMH010000090.1:0-5234 GCA_964607965.1 uncultured Christensenellaceae bacterium | reverse complement strand
GACATATCGGAATTTGTAAAATTTGTGCTGGCAGGCTTTGCCGCGGTATTTTACACAGGCTTGAAAAAAGCATTTCTTTTTGAACTACGGCAGTGGAACCAGCGGTCGGTTGGCGAGCCGGACGCTGAATCTGTTATACGAGGCCCGAAGGAAGGTTTTACCGAAAATATACGGTCTAACACCGCCCTTATTCGCAGGAAGCTTAAAAACCAAAGGCTGATTATAGAAAACAAGACTATCGGCAGGCAGACGAGCACACCTGTTGAGATAATGTATATAGACGGCATAGTCAACAGGCGGGTTTTAGATGAGGTAAGGAAACGCATAGAAAAGATAGATACGGATATGATACTCGAATCCGGCGAAATAGAACAATACATATGCGAGAATGTTTTCTGCCCCGTTGCGGGTATAGGGCTTACCCAAAAGCCGGACGTAGCAGCCGGAAGGATGCTCGAGGGCAGGGTTGCTATACTCGTTGACGGCACGCCGCATGTATTAACCGCTCCGGAGCTTCTCATAGAAAACTTTCATACTGCCGAGGATTACTATAACAGACCGGTATATACGACTATTATTCGGTTCCTTAGGTTTCTCGCGCTGTTTATAACAGTGCTGCTGCCCGGTCTTGCAATCGCTATATTAACATTTCATCAAGAGATGGTGCCGGCTATATTTTTATCCAGGATTGTAGCCGCGACTATTAAAACTCCTATGCCGCTTATGGCGGAGGTGCTGTTGCTAACGCTGATGTTCGAGCTGCTGCGCGAAGCAGGAACGCGCATGCCCAAGGCCGTCGGCTCCGCCATAACAATAGTCGGCTCTCTAATAATAGGCGAGGCGGCGGTAAGCGCCGGGATAGTAAGCGAGCCTATGGTCATCGTAGTAGCCATTACGGCGGTGACAAGCTTCATGCTGCCTAACATTTTGGAGTTTGTAATAATATACCGAACAGTGTTCTGGTTTTTAGGCGGAATTATGGGGCTTGTCGGCATAGGCACAGGTCTTATAATAATGCTCACGCAGCTGGCGTCAGCCGATTCTTTCGGCATACCTATGCTTTCGTCTTTTTCAAGGCAGGAACTAAAAGACAGCCTTATACGGGTACAATTAAAAAATATGGTTTTCAGGCCTTTCTCTATAGCCAAAGATAATGTAAGGAGAAGGCGTTAAATGAAGCCGTTATTCAAAAAAACGCTTATTTTAGCTATGTGTATTGCCGTGCTGACCGCTGCCGGCTGCTGGAACAAACTGGAGCCAAAGGAATTGGCGGCAATACACAGTATAATATACGATATTGACGATAACGGCGAGTTTATACTGACTGCTGAGATATTGGACCATGCCGGTACTGCAGGGGGCAATGGCGGCGGAGAAATTGCACCGAACCTGATTGCAGAGGGGAAGGGGAAATCGGCACGCGAAGCGCTGGCAGACATTTCAAAGAGCGTTGAAAAAGAAGTGTTTGCAGGGCACAACAAGGTGCGCCTTTTTACCGAAAGATTAGCAAAAAGCGAGGCAGTGAATATTCTTGATTTTCTTTTGCGGAGCCATCTTACTGACGAGGAATCCATAATAATAGTAATAAAGGGCGAAACGCCGGAAGAGATTTTTTATTGCTCGACCGGGCTCTCTGATTTGGTAGGCGATTATTTTGAACTGTTAAGCACAACTCAGCGAAATCACACGTCAAAAGCAGTATTTGTAACTACGCTCGATTTTTTAAAGGACCATCTGTGCGCCGGCAAACAGCCGGTGGCCGGAGTCGCAGAGATAACTGAAAAGCCCAAAGGACCGCCTCAAAGCGATACCAAAGGGCAGCAGGAGGGCGGAAGTCAGCAGGGTACGGAGAAAAAAATAATTTTATACGAGGGGCTTGCGGCATTCAAGGATGACAAGCTTGCGGGGTTTTTTAATGGCGATGAGGCAAGGGCATATAACATACTTACAAATGATTTGGGCGTTTCTGTTGTTTCGATACCTTCGAAAGACGGCCTGACGGGTTATAAGATATGTACGTCCAAATCTGACGTAAAAGCCTCGGTAAACGGCGATACGATAAGCTTTATCGTAAATATAAAAATGACAACCGATATAGTCGAGGAAAGCGGCAATATTGATGTTTCAAAGGCGCAGTGGCTTAAAATTTTAGAAAAAGATTTTGACGAAAGGATGCAGAGGCAGATTTCCGATGCTATAAAAAAAGCGCAGCAGGAGTTTGCAAGCGACATATTCGGTTTCGGGAGTGCATTGCATATGCAGCTTCCGGACAAATGGCGGGAGCTAAAAGACAACTGGGATGAGCATTTTGCAAAAGCGGCGGTCTATGTGACGGTGGAGTCAACAATAACCCGCACAGGTCAAATAAAAGGACCTTCTAAGTTTGGGGAAGAACAATGAATACAAAACCTGTTATTACATCTTTGCAGCTTTTGCTTTTAGGCGTGGGAAGTGCGCTGGGGTTTCCGTATACCATACTGCCTATATTAAAGACGCCTAACGCGAATCAGGATGTATGGGCTGTGCTTATTATGTCTTTTGCCTATTTACTGATACTTAATGCTCCTGTACTGTTTCTGATGAACAAATTCAGGGGGGTAAGCATAAACCAGTCCGCCGAAATTATTATGGGCAAAATTCTAGGTAAGCTTGTTCTTATTCCGATAATACTATTATTCGTATTTTGCTATACTGCATGTATGCTTATAACGGCGATATTCTTAGATCTTTATGTTTATCCCGATGCGCCCACGTGGGTGCTGATGCTTTTCATGGTAGTGCCCATAGCATATGCTGCATACAAGGGCGCGGGTACCATAGCGAGAATAGCCAATTTTATTGTTCCGTTTGCGATTATTACAGTCGTTATATTTTTTATTTTCGGGTTGGAGAACTACAATATCAACTACCTCAAACCTGTTTTCGCCGATTCGACATTTTTAGAGCTTAATCTAGGTGCCTTAATTACGGCGGCGCGTTACTCAGAAATACTTATTTTCTGGGTGTTCTCGTATTATCTTGTAAGGAAGGCGAGCATAAACAGAACATACGGTAAAGCGCTGGCAACTTTCGGCATAAGCTTTATGCTGATACTCTTGCCAACAATAATGACGCTGGGCATAGATTACGCTAAGCTGGCATGGAACCCTTATTATACTTTCGCGCGGCAGCTTAAAGCGTTCGGTTTTATCGAAAGAATGCAGTCGCTTAACATACTGGCCTGGTTTCCTGTTGCGCTTTTAAAACTTACGTTGTATACATATATGGGAAGCGAGGTTATAGCCGGCGTATTAAAAACCAAGTCTCATAGGCCGATTGTGTTCCCTGTTGTTATCATAGGTTATATCGCAGCTTTAATGCCTTTTATGAACAAAACAAGCACTGTGGAGATTCTCGATTCTAATGAGGTTTTTCCGTTTATCATAGTACCTGTTATTTTTATTATTCCGGTCATTATACTGGCGGTTTACCTGATAAGAAAGAAGAAAGCAGACGCGGCGCTAAAAGAGGCGCTTGCGGCGCAGCCGCCGGAGAATGAAGAGTAAAAAAGAGTACTATTTTGGTTCTCAAGGTTATACTTTTTAGTTCCAGTAAAGGAGAATGCTTTTGTTTCCCGATAAGGTTTTCTATGAGCCTGCCGCGCTTGAATACCAGCTGGGCAGGCAGCTTAAAGAAAAGTTTGTTGCTGTTCCCTGGATCCCTGTAGAAAGCCATAACAGCATAGAAAAACTCCGGCGCAGCCCGAATGAACAATTTGCCAGGTTAAAACGGCATCTTATAATAGGCGTACGAAAAACATTAAAATACACCCCAAATCATAAGGTTTCAGATTTCCTTGTGCCTTATACTTCGTCCGGCTGCAGCGCGATGTGTCTTTACTGTTATCTGGTCTGCAACTACAACAAATGCTCGTATATGCGGCTGTTTGTAAACCGTGAACAGATGATGGACAAGCTCTTAAAAACCGCAGCGCAGTCTGATAAGAGCCTTGTTTTCGAGATAGGCAGCAACAGTGATCTTGTGCTGGAAAACACTATAACGGGCAATCTTGAATGGACAATAGAGAGCTTTAGCAGAAGCGAAAAAGGCATGATAACATTTCCGACCAAATTTGACATGATTGAGCCGCTGCTTGCGCTTGCCCACAAAGGCAGGGTTATAATACGGATGAGCGTTAACCCGAATCAGATAATACGCAGCGTAGAGTTTGGCACTTCGTCTTTAAGCGACAGAATAAAAGCTATAAACCGATTGACGCAAGCGGGGTACAAAACGGGCATACTGATAGCGCCGGTTGTAATGCTGGAAAACTGGCAGGCTATGTACGGGCAGCTTATTGACACGTTAAGCGACCAACTTTTTGAAAAAACCAAAAAGCAGCTTTTTATAGAGATTATTTTTATGACATACAGCTATGTGCACAGAAAAATCAATAATGATGCTTTCCCGAATGCGCAGGAGCTTTATGATGCATCCTTGATGACGGGAAGGGGGCGCGGAAGGTACTGTTACAGAAACGATATAAGGGCAGCCGGCGAGCAGTTTATAAAAGAACAGCTGGCAAAAAAACTTCCCGGCGTGCCTGTATTATATACTGTATAAAATTTTAAAAAACAGCCTCACTGCGGCAGATGCAGTAAGGCAGATAAGGGCGGTTAACGTTTCATTGTTCCGCTGCCGTTTCGTTCTCCGGCGCCGCCTTGATTAGTAACTGTCCTGTCCTAAGCTCCACCCCTGGCCAGGAACCCCTGCTCCGGGTGTAGCTCCGATGTTGGGCGAAGGCGTTATCATCGGAGACACATCGGGCAAAAGAGGCGTGGCTCCTGGAGTATTGTTATCCACTGTGCAGCCTGTAAGAAATGCGGCTGACATTAAAAATAACACAAATGCAGCTATAATTTTTTTCATTTTTAGGCCTCCTTTTAATATTTATTCTTATCCGAAGCAGCCTTAAAATATTAAGCTTAAATATTGGCAAGATAGATTAACTATCTTATTTTAATGCAGTTTTTGCTTGGGTGTATATTTTATATAACGAAGGCTAAAAATATTTTTATACCAAAACTGTACAGGGAGGTACAAAAAACATGGGAATAATTGCGTGGATTATATTGGGCGGGCTGGCAGGATGGGTTGCCAGCATGATAATGAAAAACAATCAGTCTATGGGTGTTTTCGCAAATATTTTTGTAGGCATAATCGGGGCATTTATTGGAGGGCTTGTTATGAACCTG
>CAZSMH010000089.1:830-5267 GCA_964607965.1 uncultured Christensenellaceae bacterium | reverse complement strand
ATAAGCGAAGAGCGGACCATCCACCATAACGGCAGCATAACTAACGCAGCTATCAAGATGACGATAATAAATGAAAGTATATTCGCAATCCGCTGACTTCTCTTTTTGCTTTTTATCGAGCTTTTAAAGAGTACTCCCTTTATTCTGTTTGTTGTTTGATTAGCGATTTCATTCATTTTTTATCATCTCCTCCCTCATGAAATATCCATGTTTTAGATGTAGCGAACAGTATAGCGGCTAGTATTGCGGCCACTATGAAAAATACAAACGCAATAGCGCCGGCTTTCCCCAATTCCCTGCCTCTGAATCCGATCTGGTACATCAAATATGTCATAAACATTGTAGATTTTCCCGGCCCGCCTTTTGTAACGGCCAGTGCAGGTACAACAACTTGTAGATTGACGACAAGGCTCATCAAAAGATTATAAAAAATGATAGGCGTCATGCAGGGGATCGTAACGTTCCAAAACCGCTGCCAGGAGTTTGCGCCGTCTATTTCCGCGGCCTCGTGATACACCCGAGGCACATTTTGCAGCCCTGCCATAAATATAACAATCAGGTTGCCTGCTGTCCAAACAGCTATAATAGCCAGTGACGGTATGGCCATTTCTGCAGAAGACAGGAAATAAGATTTGTCTAAGCCTAAATTCACAAGTATATAGTTTATAAGACCGCCGTCATACCTATATAAAAACCACCAACTAATCATGACCGCGGTTGCGGGCAGAATATACGGAATATAGAAAATCGCACGAAAGAACCCCCTAGCGGGCATCTTGCGGTTTAAAAGCAATGCAATAATCATCGAGTAAATGATACTGCCGATAACTGCGACCAGCGCAAAAACTAAAGTTACCTGAATCGAATTGAGAAAGTCGATGCTTGGACTTTCAAATATTTCAACAAAATTATCAAGTCCAACAAACTCGATCGGCGGCAGAGTACCGCCTTCAACAAAGTGGCCTACGTTCAAGTCTGTTAAACTTATGCCGAAAACGGCCAATAAAGGTATATATGTAATAAACGACAAACCAAGAAACGCAGGAATCAAAAAAAGATACGCCGCGCGCTGTTCCTTGATTGCGATTTTTGTCCTCTTTTTCTTATTTTTCATTTCTTTTTTTCCGCTTTCTTGGATATAAAATCAGGGGGGCGCCCGCATACGCATTTTTTGCTTTTCAGGCGCCCATTATTACTCTTACGTTACTTCACAAATAGTCAATCGTTTCTTAACTGCCGAGTTCAGACTGCATAGCATCACGAACTGAAGCGATAACTTCTTTGGCCGTCTTACTGCCATTAATCGCTTCAACCAATGCCGGCTGTAATGTTTTTACCAGTACTTCATAGGTATTTGGCGTATAGTACCATGCTGTAGATTTGGTTACGTCAAAGTCTAAAGCGACATCTACGATAGCCGTTTTGTAAGCTTCGGCTGTCAGCGGCTGGCGGAGTTCGCAATCATCCACCCAGGATTTCAGCAGAGCTTCATCGGTATACCAATTTAATTTGGTAGGCATCCACCATCCGGCAAGGATTGTACCAATATTATTTTCCTCGCTGTTGTACCATCTTAAGAATTCAGCAGCTTCTTCCTTGTGCTCTGATGTGGCAAATACGCCTGTGGGCCCGCCCGTACAGATATTAGCCTTCTGTTTCATATAGGGCAGCACGCCAACACCATAATCAATACCTTCAAAACCAGCTCCTCTGTTTCCTGTTGCCCACTGTCCTTCAGTACACATAGCAACGTTTCCTGCGCCAAGCGAGCTTGCAAAGCCATTATCCTGAGTTCCGTCATTTAACGGAGCAACGTTTTCCACCAAGTGCAGATCAAAAACCTTTTGCATAGCCTCAACAGCCGCATCATCAAAAGTTACCGTTGTTCCGTCTTGTGAGAAAAAGCTACCGCCGTTTGAAAGCGCCCAAACTTCAAGCTGCCACGTGTATTGATTCACATAAGCACCGTACTGTACTATATTGTTCTTGTCGAAACCGGCTTCGCCAGGATGTTTGCCATTAGCGTCTAACGTCAGCTGCTTGGCAACCTCAATAAATTCAGCCCATGTCCATGCTTCATCAAGTGTAGCGGGAGGATAAGGAAGACCGGCATTATCGAACATTTCTTTGTTGTACCAGAGCGCGAGGACTTCGTTAGCCGCAGAATAAGCAACGGTCTTACCGTTGTATTTGAACGCAAGATAGTCGAGCGGCATATTATCCTGACCTGCATATATATCTACATCAGACAGCAGGCCATCCCTCGCCCAGCCTATAACGGTATCTTCCGCGACCATTCCGCAATCCGGCATCTCGCCCGACGTAGCCATGGTCTGCAGCTTTTCGTTGTATTCGTCGCGTCCGATCTGCAGCGCTTTCACATATACTTTATCCTGCTGATCATTGTATACGTCCAGAGCCTCCTGTGTAATTTCCTGTTCCGCGGGATCGCCCCATAATGAGAACGTGATAGTAATCCTCTCATCCGACGCGACAGGTTCCGTTGGCGCTGTGCCCTCGGTTCCAGTATCATCGGGGGTCTTCGGTGTGTCAGTACATGCAACCAGTCCGAAGAGCATAACGAAACAGCATAATAGGACCAGAGCCTTCTTGATCGACTTCATTTTCTCTATACCTTCTTTCCTTATATTATTATTATACAACGTTAACTGTCGTATAAACATTATTAATTATTAGATACGGCATTTTTGCCATACCAGCATCTCGCCGGGCCTGCGGTTTCCCCACAAACAGTATGGCACAGCCTTAAGCGTTACCGGTTCCGTGTTAAAACTCGCCTCACCGTACAGCCGGCTGCCGTCCCAGCGATCGCGCATTAAACGTTGCCCCTCATATAAAAGCACAGGCAGCATACCCGGCAGTGCATCGTCACCCTGCTCCCGCACCTCAGTATCCGGCTCTACTATGATGGAAGTAAGGTTGGCGCCGTTATCCGTTTCCTCAAGACAGTAAACGCACGGACCTTTAAGCAAAGCAACCTTGCCGGCGTCCTCTCTCAGCAAAGGATCTGCCGCCATCCACCGGGACTTCACATGCAGCCTGACTGTAACCGTATGCTGGCCGGCAAAATCTCCGCTGATTATTGCATAGCCCTTTTCCACTCCGGGAGTCAGAGTAACGCCGTCCAATAAAAATTCCGGAGATTGTGCATAATCAGGTATACGGATTGCCAGGCGTATATCGTCACCTGGCTGTACATCAAGGTCAATGGTAATTTCCCCGTTTTGCATCAGGCCGGAACGCATTGTCAGTTCCGCTTCCGCGCCGGCAAAATGTGCTTTGTAGGAGGATGAGATGAAAAGATTCACATAAATTGTACGTTCGTCTTGTGCATATATGTAATGCCCCAGCGAAGCCAGCGTGCGCGCCACATTGGGCGGGCAGCAGGCAACTGAAAACCAGCGCTGGCGCTGTGCCTTCACATGCTTCATGGAAGTTGCAGGCAAACAGTTGTCCGGCCAAACCTCCAGCGGATTTACATAAAAATACCGGTCGCCGCTTAGACTGATGCCAGCCAGCACGGTGTTATACAGCGCACGCTCCACTATATCGTAATAAGCTGCATCGTGTTCTATGTGGCTCATGCGCCTACCGAACAACGCAAGACCAATGGATGCGCAGGTCTCACAGTACGCTGAGCCGTTGGGAAGATCATAATCCGTGGTGAAGCGTTCAAAGAAGCCGGATGAGCCGATACCGCCCGTGATATACATGCGGCGCTGCGTGATGTTATTCCAAAGCTGCCGACAGGTTGCAAGCAGCTCCTCATCTCCGTCTTCCCGGGCCAAATCCGCCATCGCACAATACATGTATGTTGCCCGCACCGCATGGCCTTCGGCCGTACGCTGCTGCCGCGGCGGCATGTGCGCCTGCGCGTATTTCAGCTCATATTTCCGGAACTCGGGGAAAATCACTTGCCCGTCCCGATCTTGAATCTCCTGCAACAAATAGTTCGGCTCCTGACCGCGCTCGTCAATGAAGAACCGCGCGCAATTAAGATAACGGCGTTCCCCCGTGCAGCGATAAAGCTTGATAAGCGCCAGTTCTATTTCCTGATGCCCGGGATAGCCTTTGCGCTGCCCTTTTGCCGGACCGAATTCGCGGCAAATAAGGTCTGCAAAACGGCGTGCAATGTTTAAAAGGCTGTCTTTTCCCGTGGCTTCGTAATAAGCCACGCCCGCCTCGATCAGATATCCGGCACAATATAGCTCATGCCCTTCCACCAGATTGCTCCAACGCCCCTTCGGTTCCGCGACAGTATAGTAGGTGTTCAGATATCCGTCCGGTTGCTGGGCGGCCGCGATCTTGGCAATCATCGCGTCAAGCGTCTTGTCCAAGTTGGAATCGGGCTGCGCCGCCAACGAGTACGACGCGCCTTCGATCACCTTGTACAGGTCGGAATCATTGAAGTAGATG
>CAZSMH010000089.1:0-820 GCA_964607965.1 uncultured Christensenellaceae bacterium | reverse complement strand
TATCCGTCCGGCTGCTGCGCGCGCCCGATAAGAGATATAACTTCATCGGCTATATTCTCGAAATCTTTGCATCTTCCGTTATGTAAACAGTAAGCAACAGTCTCCAGCCACTTGTAAACATCCGTATCAACAAAAATTACTCCTTTATGTTCTCCTTTTAATTCACCTGCAGCTATACAGAAATTTTTAATGCAGTAGGATTCCATGGCCTGCTGTTCGCCGTCCTTTATAATGTTTTCGGCCTGCGAGTCAAGTATGTTCCAGTTATTAAAAGCAGGACCTGCACCGGGAATCCTATCGTTAAGTATCTTCCACTGGTACGGAACGATAACATCGGCAACCATATCGGTATAACGGCTCCAAAGCTCATCATTTATTGTTACCGTATTCAATTCAGGCAGCTGCAAAGGTGTATTCATAAAATTGCTCCAATCAATGTATTGTCAGTGTTATTACCGATTATATTATTGTCATAAGTTAAACGTTTACCTGTGTTACACACTATAATACATTTTATTAGTTATGTAAAGAGCTTATTTTATTATTTTTTAAATTTTTTTATTGATTTTTGTATATATTGCTTATTATATTCTATATTTTTACCATATTTAGTTTATTTTTATTAGTTTTTTGCATATTAATCGTTTTATAATTATTCTATTTATTGTCTGTTTTGTATTGTGTTATATTTAAATTCTATAACTTTCGCTCTTCAATGAATCATACGCTATTGATTGTTAAACGTTTATGTGTTATTGTTTACATATTAAAACCACGCGAGGAAAAGACATGGTAACAATTCGTGAAATATCAAAGCGGG
>CAZSMH010000088.1:0-5323 GCA_964607965.1 uncultured Christensenellaceae bacterium | reverse complement strand
TCATATCCGTAAATATCAGCAGCTTTTACCGCATCCCTCTTTGTCGGTATAAAAAAGTCAGTTTCCATGTCGAATATCATGCCTATTTTCCGTTTAGGAACGGTTTCCCGTAATACTCGGATATCCTGATGGTGCTGATTGGCGGAGGAAATATCCGATGCTAGGTCCTCGTCCAACTTATTAAGCTGCGTAATCGAATTGTTTTGGTTATACGTTAAGCTGGTTATTTCATGCGCGGTTGCAGAAATGTCTCTGACCGATGAAAAAATATCCGATATGGACTTAGCCAGTATATCCTCGTCTTCTTTAATTTTTTCGAACGCCAAGTTAACGCTTTCCTGCTCATTGATATAGGTATTGATAAACTCGCTGTTTTTTTCACAGACGCTGCTGACCTCATTGACCGATTCCCTCTGAGCCTCGAATATGCCTTGAGATTTCTGGGTAACGCTCTTAAGCAAGTCTATCTCTTCTGTCACACTGTCAATGGTGTCGCTTATGTTTGAGCTTGCTTCCTTACTCTCTCTGGAAAGACGCTGAATTTCCTCAGCTACGACGGCGAACCCTTTTCCTGCCGCTCCGGCATGCACCGCCTCAACCTTTGCATTAAGACCCAGTATATTAGTCTCGCTTGCTATCTTCTCAATAAGCTTTGTTATATCGCCTATTATCTGAGTCTTATCTATAAGATTTTTGATAACCTTATAGATTTCCTCGATAGCTACATCGTTTCTCTGCTGATTTAATACAAGCTGCTCAACAGATTCATGCACGTTTTTATTATTTTCCTGCATATCATAAGCGAGTGAAATGGTTTTGCGCGATTTTTCGTAGATTTCTTTTATCTTATCCGTAAAATCTTCAATAAGCTTCGTGCTTTTTTGAATATCTTTCGTTTGCCGGCTGGCGCCTTCTTTTAGTATAACCGCTACTTGCTCTATCTGGCCGGCTTCTGCCATAAAATCCTGCACAACTACATCAAGTTGTTTAGAAATACGCGATATATTGTCAAAGTAAAGAAAAAACCTTTTAAAATGATCCTGCAATTGTTTGTAAACTTTCGCATCCACCGAATCATTAATCGAGAGGTCGATTTCTGATTCTAAATCCCAGTCGGCTATCTTTTTGATAAACTCATCTGATCCGTTTATCATTCTAGTCTCCTTTCATTAAAACAAAAAGTCCGAAGTTAAGACTGTATATAAAATACAATTAATAATGTCATTACTATTGGTATTAATACCCGAATTTAACATGTTTAAACGTTATTATGCTGCCTGATTTGCGCCTTTGGTTATGTATCAGCCGTTTTTTTACTCACTGTATATTTAAGTGTTACAATTGTAATAGGAACACTTACTCATACTAATACAAAAGCGGCCTTTAGCCGCCTTTGTATTAGTATTCTTTATAATTAACAAATAAACAGCCTATTGAATACCTGTAAGCAGCTTTGCCAGAAAAGAATCGCTGCCTAGTATCACAGTTTTATCATCGCCGCCAAGTGACGCTTCAAGAGCGTTTAATGCCAGCATATACTGGTAAAACTCGCGCTTGTCAGCCGAATCATAAGCCTTTGCAAGCATACTCATATATTCCTGCTCGCCTTCGGCAGATATTTTTGCCGCTTCAGCTTCGGCGTTCGAGATAATTATACCGACCTGCTTATCTACATCGTTGCGTATAACAGAGGCCAAGTATTCGCCGTCAGCCGTAAATTTCTCGGAAATCTGGTTGCGTTCTGAGATCATGCGCAAAAATACTGCCTGTTCATTCGCTTCAGGCAGATCAAACCTTTTAATCTTGACGTCCACAACATCGATGCCGTAGTTATTGGCTATAGCATCCACGCTTGACGATATGCCGGCGTATATGTCGTTTCTCTCTGAAGGGTCGTCCTGATTGATTATATCGCGTTGTTCAAGCGTACCCATTATATTTTTAAACGCATTATACGTCATGGTATCAAGCCTCTCCTCTGCAGCGCTGACACTGCCGAGTGTCTGGAAGAACTTTAACGGCTCTGATATACGCCACAGCACATAACTGTCCACCGTCATGTTCTGCTTGTCGGCTGTCAGCACTTCGGAAGGTGAAATATCATAGAACATTATCGCCTTGGGGAACATTCTTATTGTGTCCACGAACGGAGTCTTAAAGTATATCCCGGGCGAATCCTTCGTGTCTATTATTTTAGAAAACCTGACCATACAAGCATATTCGTTTTCCTGAACGACATAGAAGCTGGATGCAAGCACTATAACCGCTATGATAATGATTACTGACGTAATGACTCTGATTATTTTCTTATTCATGTTAATTTCCCTCCGTTGACGCCATAAAGCTTTCAAGTGGCAGCATCATATCCACCCCTCCTTCGGACGTGTTGATATAGATTTTGACGTCCGGCAGCAACCGAGTTATTACCTCATAGTACATACGCGCACGCGTTATTGGCGGGTTGTTTGCGTATTCTGTATACATCGCTTCAAACAAAGCGATTCTCTCCACGGCTTCGTTGATGCGGCTTTGCTTTAAGTATTCGGCGTTGCGAAGCAGCTTATCCGCTTGAGCCTGCGCTTCGGGAAGCTGAGCGTTTTCATACGCTCTCGCCTGGTTAACAACGGTTTCCGCACCCTGCTTGGCAGTCTCAACTTCCTTGAACGCAGCAGTTACCTCTTCTGTCGGCGGCTCGCTGTCCTGTATTTTTACGTCTGTCAGCATAAGCCCTATATCGTATTTGGCAAGCACGTCAGTAATAAGCTCCTTGACCTGCTGCTGTATAAGCTCTTTTCCGGTTGTAAGCACAGAGTCCACATTCGTTGACCCTACAACATTTCTGACTTGGCTTTGTATAAGATTGCGCAGTATCAGTTCGGGTTCGTACGATGAGAACAGATATTTTTCAGGGTCCGAAATCTTGTATTCTACAAAAAACTCTACGTTAACGATGTTGTAGTCCCCTGTTATCATCTTGCTTTCATCGCTTACCAGCACATACCCGGTTGGGCTCTCTTCGTCTGAGCGGTAGCCGAGTTCTATCTTTTGATAGACATTTACGTCTACCTTATATACCTGCTGTATGCCGAAAGGCAGCTTAAAATGAATGCCCGCATCGTTGATGTCAGTCACCTTTCCGAAAGTGGTAACCACTCCCCTCTGCTTGTCATCCACAGTATACCAGCACGTTGCGGCAGCAATAATTACTATTAATGCAACTATTAACCCCACTACTATTTTCTTCGCCTTTTTCCAGTCAATATTCCGAATGTCCAAAAATACATCACTTCCTTATTTGAAATTGTATCTATGTTATCACACATTAATAACATAAAAAAGACTAAAAAGGATATTTGCTTTTTACTTGCGTTTTTAAAAAAATAAATAGTCTTTACAGTTATATCTTATAAAAATCGGGTATCATTGACTGATTCTCTCTCTGCAAAGAGCAATACTACCGGAAACGGTATTAATATTATAGAGCCCGGAAGCTGACGATAGGATAACAATATGCGACTTTGTAATGCTGATTTCAATAAACGTATACAAGCCATGATATTTACAGCGCATATGTTATAAAAAGCATCTGTAATAAGATACTTTTTTACGCAATAAAAGCTTTAATAAATCTGATTAAGTATCTAAATGCTATCTGCCAAGCATATTAAAAATGCCGGCCATATTATGCATTTATGTTTTGTCTCCGTGCATTTTTTGTCTGAATGCAATTACTGCCAGCATATAAATCACAATAGTATAGGCGAGTACTATTACTAAATGAGGGAGTATTTCGCCGTACTCACCGTTTAGAGCCTTCCGTGTCATTTCTGCGGCATGGTAGAAAGGCAGAATATTGGCAATTGTTTTTAACATTCCACCAACAAAATCCAGCGGAAACCATATGCCTGAAAGCCATACCGCCACATTTACGAGTAACGCTCCGCAAATACCGCCTACAGCCTTTTCGTTCATAATACTACCGCACAACAAGCCAATACCAACAAATAAAACTGTGATTGGTATTATAACCGCTATGGCAAACAAAATGCTGAGTGTTAAGGGCAGCCCAAGGAATACCGCGATTGTAAAAGTAATTATTGCTTGCGCTGCAGCGAAAATAATCATCGGAAGCGTATATCCCAATATAAAATCAACCGAACGCATCGGAGAGTTGAACAACCTTAAAAGAAACGATGAGCCTCTGTCCTTTGACAGCAGCATTCCCGAAAACAACGCCATAAACATCGTACCGAACATCGCCACTCCGGGAGTTATCTGAGCCGGCGCAAACATCTCATTCTGCGCTTCCGCAGGCAAATTGGAATTTATTATTGAAAACAGCAGCAGCAATACCAATGGAAATGCAAGCCCAAAGAAAAGGTTTAGGGGATCCCGCAGTATTTCTTTTACGTTGCGCTTTGCGAATATGTAAGCTCTCATATTTCACCTCCCGCCAGCACGATAAAAGCGTCTTCCAGTTTGCTTGTCCCCGTCTGCGCAGTAAGTTCCTGCACCGTACCCATAGCGAGCAGTTTGCCGCTTGACATAACACCTATACGGTTTGACAACGCTTCAGCTTCTTCCATATAATGTGTCGTCATAATAATGGTGACTTTGCCTTTGAGAGCCTTAATGGAAGACCATAATTCACGGCGGGCCAATACATCAAGGCCCAGCGTCGGTTCATCCAAAAACAAAATCTTTGGTTTGGAAATCAGAGCCATTGCGATGCTTAGGCGCCGCTGCATACCGCCGGATAAAGTTTTTGCCTTCTTGCCAATAATCCCATCAAGGCCGAATTGCTCTGCTATATTCCGTGCGCTTTGCTTTGCGGCTTTGCTGTCCTGACCATAAATACCCGCAATAAGTTCCAGGTTTTCCGTGACAGTTAAATTGGGAGCCACTGCTGTCTCTTGCGGGGAAATGTTTGTCTTTTGTTTAATAAGCTGCAGATTTTTAATTATGCTGTCTCCAAGCAGAACTGCGTCCCCGCTCGTCGGCTTAGTAAGACAGGACAGCATCTTAATTGCGGTTGTCTTGCCCGCACCGTTTAAGCCGAGAAGAGTAAAAAGCTCACCTTCCTTTATGGACAAGCAAAGGTTATCCACTGCAGTAAGTTCACCATACTTCTTTGTCAGATTATCAATAATTATGGCGCTCAACTCCGACCTCCCGTCAGCGCTGTCCGCTTAAAACAGCTTATTGTTTGTCCGCTTTCTTGGACAATGATTTTTCGAGGTTTTCTATCTTTTTGTTCTTAAAGAATAGCTTTATTTTTTTCCAGAATACGCCCACCGTAACGCCGCACGCAATAACTACACCT
>CAZSMH010000087.1:0-5346 GCA_964607965.1 uncultured Christensenellaceae bacterium | reverse complement strand
CAGCTAGTCTTAAACTGTTTCAAGACTAGTTGCCAGACGCGGATAGATTCGGTCCGACTTGTTGCAGCATATTATTTCCCGTACGCTTAAGAACACCGTGGTTATCGACCCTTCCTGTTTTGATAGTTTATAATTATCGTTGCTCTGGTTCTTCATGCATGACGGGTTGCTGTTGACCCATTTTACAAGTCCTTTAATATCTACATTATCTATTGACGGTGCCTCATCGTCGCACTGGCAGAATACCGCCAGTTCTTCATCGCCCAGCGGGCTGTTCATCGTACCGCTTTGAAGGCAGACCCTGATAAAATATTTTCCCTTGCTGCGTGCACTATTAGTATTCATTTTCCCCTCCTCTATATGCATTATAACACAGATTGCAAAGATTTGATACATCAGGTACCGAACATTTGTTTGATTCATAAGCGGCTTCCCGGAAAAAAATGCGGGAATAAGAATGAAACAATATATTTTATGCTCATTACAGCAGCATCCTTTTTTCGGCGGCAGTATACGCTTTAAGCCTATGAAAATCTAGTCTTTTTTCCGTGTACCTGCTTAATTAAAACAAAGCCCCTCAGTAAGAGGGGTTAATGTACGGGTAAAATAATTAATTTATTTGCCGAGCCGTATTACCTTGTTTTTCCCATAAAGAAAAGCGAAACCGTACCCGGTCCTGCATGAGCGCCTATTACAGCTCCAAGCGGGCTTATCATTATATCGCCTATTTCCGGGAACAAATCCCTTATCCTGTCGGCAACATACATTGCGGCTTCTTCGTCATCGCCGTGGCTTATGAATATCGTCTGTCCTTCGGGTTTTACTACTAATTCCGCCATCTTTTCGACGAGACATTTAAGAGCGCGTTTACGCCCCTTTTCCTTCTCGCGCGGTATAAGGTGACCTTCGTGGTCGACGTTAAGCACAGGCTTTATATGAAGCAGATTGCCGACAAATGCTTTTGCGCCGGTAACACGTCCGCCGCGCCGCAGGTGAGAGAGGCTGTCTACAGTAAACCAGTGATTTACTGCGAACTTGTTGGCTTCCACCCATTTGGCGGTTTCTCCAATAGATTTGCCTTCACTGCGCATTTTAACGGCATAATCCACCAGCAGACCGTGGCCCAAAGAAGCGCAGAGCGAATCTACGACGATAAATTTCCTTTCGGGGTATTTCTCGTGCATTTCCTGCGCCACCAGCATTGCGTTGTTGCAGCTTCCCGACAGCCCGGATGAAAAAGCTATGTAGAGGAGGTCTTTTCCTGATGAAAGCACCTTTTCGACTTCTTCGGTTATGTAGTCGGGCGTTAATAGCGATGTTGTCGGCATATAGCCGTCTCTCTCCATATCAAAAAACTTCTTTGTATCCATATCGCCGTCTTTGTATTCTTTGTTGTCGATTGAAAAAGTGTATTTAAGTATCAGTATACCATGCTTATCCGTATAATATTTTGGCAGGTCGGATGTAGAACACGCGCCAATAACAAAATCTGACATATGCATTCTCCCTTCTTTTTTGGTAATTTTATTATTTTAGCCACTATTAATCAAGCAAAAAAAGGTATGTTAATACTTTATTAATAGAAACAGCAGATATGCTTTATAATAATAAGCCCATATCAATGCTTCCCTCCCTTACCTCTTATTAAAAAAACATATTCCTAATATTGATTAGGAAATACAATATGCAATATTAATTATACCAACATTCATTTTAATATAAAAAAATAGTTGAAATAATATAAACAGTATGCTAATATCGAAAATAAATGAAGGTTTTAAATTTGCAGGATGCAATTTGCATCAAACGGAGGCTTTTATGGTTTTATCGGCCAAGGCGCTTGGCATTGCGCCTTCAGCAACTTTGAAGATTACCGCAACGGCAAAGCAGATGCGCAGGGAAGGCCGCGACGTTATCGGTTTTGGTGCGGGGGAGCCTGATTTCGATACGCCGCAGAACATCATTGATGCGGCGAAAAAGGCGCTTGACAAAGGATATACGCGATATACTCCCGCTTCGGGTGTTGTGGAACTTAAGGAGGCTGTAGCACAAAGGCTTAATGAAAAATATGCGCTTTATTATGAGCCCGAGGATATAGTGATATCAAACGGAGCCAAACATTCACTATTCAACGTGTTTGCTGCGATGCTAAACCCCAAAGATGAGGTAATTATACCGTCTCCTTATTGGGTAACATATCCAGAACTGGTACGCATGTCGGACGGCGTTCCCATATTTATCGAAACGGGCGCTTCCTTTAAGGTTACGGCGGAGCAGATAAAAGCGGCCATTACAAAAAAGACGAAAGCGCTGATACTCAATTCTCCGTCTAATCCTTGCGGTGCCGTATATACTAAGGAAGAACTTACGGCAATTGCAGAAGTTGCCGTAGATGCGGGTATAGCTGTTATATCAGACGAGATATACGACGAGCTTATTTATGATGCGGAGCATGTAAGCATCGCGTCTTTGGGGGAGCAGATAAAAGAGCTTACAATTCTGGTAAACGGACTTTCCAAAACATATGCAATGACAGGCTGGCGTATTGGGTATACCGCGAGTACGCGTCAGATTGCAAAAGTCATGGGCGCTTATCAGTCTCATGCCGCTTCTAATGCAAATTCTATAGCGCAGTACGCAGGCATAGAAGCTCTGCGGGGGCCTCAGGACACTGTCAAAAAAATGCGCGAAGCTTTTGATGCGCGGCGCAAGCTGCTGTGCAGGCTTATAGGCGAGACAGACGGAGTATCCTGCGCTATACCCGGCGGAGCGTTTTATGTGATGATGGATATCGGGCGCATAATAGGCAAAACATTCGACGGAACAAAGATAAGCGGTTCGCTCGATTTTTCAGAGATGCTGCTTGAGAAAGCGTTGACAGCGGTAATACCCGGAGCAGCCTTCGGGGCGGACAGATATGTTCGTTTAAGCTATGCTGTAAGCGAACAGAACATAATAAAAGGGCTTGGGCGGATAGGCGAATTTGTAAAATCACTTAAATAACGAAAAGAGGTATATTGTTTTGAATGATATAAAAAGAGGATTAAGCCTAAATAGAAGGTGGAATCTGCTGGAAGAGAATGATTATCGGTTTTCTTTTCAGGACGTTGAAGAGCCGCAGCTTTTCCGCGAAGTCTTTGAGTACACCTCTGTTCCTAAAATTGCGTTTAACCACCGCGTTGTGCCTATGCGTATGCCGGAAGAAATTTGGATGACAGATACGACATTCCGTGACGGGCAGCAGTCAAGAACGCCTTTTACCGTCAAACAAATTGTGGATTTATACAAGCTTGAGCATAAGCTGGGCGGCAAAAAGGGGATAATTCGCCAAAGCGAGTTTTTTGTATATACCGACAAAGATAAAGAGGCGGTACAGCAATGCCTTGACTTAGGATATGAATTTCCCGAGGTTACAACATGGATACGCGCAAGCAAGAAAGACTTTGAACTTATAAAAGCTTTCGGCATAAAGGAAACGGGCATACTGGTGAGTTGCTCGGATTATCACATTTTCAACAAGATGGGCTTAACCCGAAGGCAGGCTATGGAAAAGTATTTGGGCATTGTCAAAATGGCAATCGATTACGGCATCTGCCCGCGCTGTCATTTTGAGGACATAACACGCGCGGACTTTTACGGATTTGTTATACCGTTCGCGGACGAGTTGATGAAGCTTATGCAGGATACAGGGGTGCCGATAAAGATCCGCATGTGCGATACTATGGGCTATGGGGTGACATATCCGGGCGCTTCTCTGCCGCGCAGCGTTCAGGGAATTGTTTACGGGCTTCGCTTTTATTCAGGCGTTGCGCCAAGATTGCTGGAATGGCACGGTCATAACGACTTTTACAAGGCTGTTACCAATGCGGCTACTGCCTGGCTTTACGGCGCGTCATCGGTGAATTGCTCAATACTCGGCATTGGCGAACGCACAGGCAACTGCCCTCTTGAAGCCATGGTAATTGAATACTGCGGGCTTAAAGGTACCGATGACGGCATGGATTTAACCGCAATAACGCAAATGGCGCAGTATTTTGAAAACGAGATGGGAATGCACATACCTTCGCGTACGCCTTTTGTAGGCCGTAACTTTAATTCTACACGCGCGGGAATACATGCGGACGGTCTTTTAAAAGACGAAGAAATATATAATATTTTCGATACGGAGAAACTTTTAAACCGTTCGGTTACTGTTTCTATCGGCGCTCATTCAGGGCTTGCGGGTATTGCGCACTGGATAAATTCGCATTTTAATTTAAAAGACGAGTTTGCCGTAACCAAGCAGGACAAAATTGTTGCCAACGTTAAGGAAGAGGTTGATAAGGAGTTTGCACAGGGACGCACAACCACTTTCGGTGATACAGAGCTCGAAACTATTATTCGCGATGTAGACGAGGAAGCGTATATAGCAATGTGCCACCACAGAAAAACATTGAGGACTGCGCAGGATTAGCCGGTTTTATAATATTTGTATTAAGATGAGGGCAGTATTTTGCAGCGGCTGCCCTCGTTTTTTCATTAATACGCCGTTTATATTGAATGAAATCTCACGGCCGATTTATGAGGCTTAAGTCAAAACTAAAAAAAGCTTCATGTTGTGTATAAATTATCTTTACAAACGCACTCCCTTGTGTTATCTTAATAAAAAAGCAATACCCTTTAATTCGGTCCAGGAGAGTCCGGCAAGGAAAGGTTTGTATTTGTGCTGTTTAGCCTTGCCGTTTGGTAAGGCTTTTTTGATGCGAACTGAAAGGTTTTTATTAAGAGAGGAGGCGGAAAATGGCGGACAAGGCGCTTGTTATGGACGAAGTTGCGCTAGACAGGGCGCTTCGGCGCATAGCGCATGAGATAATAGAAAAAAACAAAGGAGCTTATAAACTTGCTCTTATTGGGATTCACCGCCGCGGCGTCCCTATTGCCCGGCGAATAGCGGATTATATCGAAAAATTTGAAGGCATACGTCCGCAGATGGGAACGCTTGATATAACTTTTTATCGTGACGACCTTTCTCTTTTGTCGGAGCACCCAATAATAAACGGTACGGATATAGCGTTTGACTTAAATAATATCACCGTGGTGCTTTGCGACGATGTGCTTTATACAGGGCGTACGGTGCGTGCGGCACTGGATGCGCTTATGGACCTTGGACGTCCCGATGCCATACAGCTTGCGGTTGTGGTTGACAGGGGACACAGAGAGCTGCCAATACGTGCCGATTACGTAGGAAAAAACATACCGACTTCTAAAAACGAGGTAGTTAGCGTGAGAGTTTTAGAGTTTGACGGAGTTGACAGTGTTGTAATCAATGATTTGCCCGGCTGACCTTATCTGAAGATAAGGTTTTTT
>CAZSMH010000086.1:0-5764 GCA_964607965.1 uncultured Christensenellaceae bacterium | reverse complement strand
GTATAGCGTATGCCTATGCCCCCTGCCTTAAGGCTTGCCGCACGGCATACCTGCGTTATACTGTCGATACTGTACCTGCGCCCGCTTTCCCACCAAAAAGCCACCGGTTTTAGCTTTCCGTCAGGTGAAAACAGCGCTTCAACTTGTACATATACCTTATTATTGTTTTGATAAAAAGTTTCTTTCATTTTGTCATACCGTCCTTAAAAAAGCCCACCGGATGTATTATATGGTCGCCCTTAGGGTCAAGGCCGCTAAGAGGTCTGTCTGCCAGAACGCATGCACGCTGTATGCAAAAATGCCCGAACCGCCTGCGAAGAGCATCTACTGTTCTCTCCAGCGTTTCCTGTTTTTGCAGCCCTTCCTCATTAAACAGCAAAGACGTCTGGACAGGACTGTCCGCTGGTATTAAATCCGTACAGCGCACTCCGAGGCTGCGGATTGGCCTTGGCCATCCATACTCCTGTTTAAACAATCGCATAGCGGCATGCGCTATCTCTCCGGATATGCAGGAAGGATGGGGAAGCTTTGTCTGCCGCTCAAAGCGGAATAATTCGTTGTCGCGGACAGATATGGCTACTGTACGGCACATAAACCCATGTTCGCGCATACGGGCGCATACGCTCTCGCATAATATGAAAAATGTAATTTTCACATCTTCGCTGCACACTAGGTCTCTTGGGGTTGTAGTGCTGTTGCCTATTGATTTTATAAGTTGTTCCTCGTCCGTGTGCATTACCGGAGAATCATCAATGCCGTTTGCGAAGCGATGCAGTACGTCTCCCACTTTCCCGAATACATTACGCAAAAGCAAAACAGGAGCTGAAGCAAGTTCGCCTATTGTGGTTATGCCGAATTTATTAAGCTTTGATTTGGTTGCGCGCCCTACGTACAAAAGTTCTTCAACGGGCAGCGGCCATGCCACAGACCTAAAATTTTTTTGGCTTATAAGAGTTGTTGCGTCCGGCTTTTTTATATCCGACCCGAGTTTAGCAAATATTTTGTTGTAGCTGACGCCTACGGAAGCGGTAACGCCAAGCTCTTTTTTTATGCGTGAACGTATCTGATTGGCAACCAGCATGCCGTTATCTCCGCTTACATCCAGCCACGCTTCGTCAAGCCCGAAAGGTTCTATTTTATCGGTGAAGTCCGCGTATATCTGGCGTGCGAACTTGGCATAGCGCAGATATAAAGGATAATTGGGCTTGAGCGTAACAAGGTTAGTGCATTTTTCCCGCGCTTGCCAGAGCGTCTGGCCTGTGCGTATACCGGCTGCCTTGGCAATATCGTTTTTAGCAAGCACAATGCCGTGGCGCAGCTGCTCGTCTCCGCCGACCACCACGGGATATCCTCTTATATCAGGACGGTGCACGCACTCCACGCTGGCATAAAAATTATTCATATCGGAATGTAATATAACGCGCTGCATAATAAAAAACCTCGAACATATGTTCGATTTTATTATATGCTATAAATGCTAAATATTCAACAGGGAAAAAAATAAATTGGCTGTTTTTTTAAGGAGCGAGCTGATAGATACGCGTTTTTATAAGATGGCTTGTCAATCAGCATTATATCCGAACACTATCAAATAGTGTGAAAGTATGCCCAAAGATATAACAGAGGAGCAACCTAATGATAAAAACAGAGGCGGTAACCGTTTCTTTTGTATCTTCATTCTTATTTATTTACGAGCATTAATTATTCGGCTAATTTTCTGATTATGTTATGTGGTAGTAGAAATACAATTCTTTTTTGCGCTGTGATAAAAACAAAACTGCTCTTAAAATGAATTAGGTTACACTGACGGATGCTTAAAAGTTAACTGTTAATATATATGATATGAGCCCTCCAATGACAGCGAATACAAGTGCTATAAAATACGCTCCTGCTCCCAAACCTAAAGACAAACCAATAATAAAGCCCAAGATCTCCATGCCGACCCAAATAACAAGGGTCAGAATAATATAAAATATGGGACTGCGACCACGTTCAAAAGCGTTTGACCATATTCTTCTGCATATATAAATTAATGCGACCACTTCCAACACAACGATTGCCCTTATATAATTGATTATAGCATATATACCATAATACACATAATAAAGCAACTATATGACATTGCATATAATACGCTATTCTTATTTGCTATTCTATCTTTTTGACTCTCCAAGTTGTATTTTTATATCATTGAGCGAATGCAAAGCTTTTATATCTTCGTGTGCCAGTTCCGTAAGATAACGCCAATATCGCTTTGGCATATGGTTTTTGCGGCAGCGCGGATTGTGCCGCCCTTTTATTTCAATGGTATCGTAAAAAAGCTTCCATAGTGAGCGGAACTTAATTTCATTCTCATCCGGACAGGGCAGTTCAAGCTCTTCAACCGATGTGATTGTCATGCTGTTGTTGCCGTAAATAAGCGCCATATCATGAGTTTTGTCATAAATCAAAAATTGTTCGTTAGAAAATCTTTCGCAAAAATGGCGTGCAATCAATGGAAGCACTATATTTTTAGGCTCTATCTGAGCAGTCAATGCTCCGCCAGACTCGGAAAAGCGCACAAAACCTTTGTAAAGATGAGCCTCGTTCCCAAGGTGCCGCACGGCCGCAGACAGCTGATGCACCGTATCATTAGTAAGCATATTCAATACCGATTTGCCGTACCGGTAACCGAGGTGCAAAAAACGGCTGATAAGCAGTTCTTTTTGCGGATGGCATGTTAAAAATGCTTTGCGTATAAACCACAAAGCTTCTTTGCCTATTTTTAAAGGGATAGACTTTAATACACGGTTTGCTTTTTTCTCATCGGTGTTTATGGTTTTGATATTGAGAAGAAGCGGGAGAGGAGCGCTTTGCGAAATTATATCCGCAGGCACTTCTTTATTATAATAGCTTTCGAACACGCAGCATAAAAGGCCGTCAAAGCTGCCATCGTAGCAATAAATCACAGCTGACCGCTCAAGCATTTGTGCAGTTCCTCCTGTGCTATTGCAGTATTTTCAAACATTGAAAGCTGGCGCGGCATATTAAGACGCTCCTGTTCGAGCCTGCCGTGCGCCTGTGCTGACAAAAGAGCACAAAGCAGCGAATCCTGCGTTGTATCAAGGCCGTTTGGCAGCTTTCCGGAGCAGGTGATAAAATATTGGGCGCGTTTTAGCACAACACCCAGCTTTTTAAGTCCGTTAAAATCAAGTTTGCCCGTTCTTCGCACAGCAAGAATACGCCTTGCGCTTTTTACTCCTATTCCCGGAACGCGAAGAAGCATATCATAAGACGCGCGGTTTACTTCCACAGGAAAAAGCTCCGGATGATTAAGAGCCCAGTTGCACTTAGGGTCGAGATACGGGTTAAAAAAGGGGTGCGATTCATCAAGCAGTTCGCTGGCTGAAAAACCGTAAAAACGAAGCAGCCAGTCTGCCTGATACAGCCTGTGTTCACGCAGCAGAGGAGGTTTGGTATCACAGGAAGGCAGCAGAGAATGGCTTACTACGGGCATATAGGCAGAGAAAAATACGCGTTTTAATTTATAATTATTATAAAGCCCTTCAGTAAGGTTTAATATTTTGTAGTCGCTTTCGCCTGAAGCCCCGATAATCATCTGAGTGCTTTGTCCGGCAGGCACAAACTTCGGCGTGCTTTTATAACGCACAAGCTCTTTGGAATTCTGGCTGATTCGTCCGCGTATATATCCCATGGGTGTTAAAATGGACTTCTTTGTTTTTTCGGGAGCAAGCAGTGAAAGACTTTTCTGTGAAGGAAGCTCAACGTTTACGCTCATTCGGTCTGCCAGAAGGCCGAGACGCTCGAGCAGCTCGTTATCCGCACCAGGAATCGCCTTTGCGTGTATGTAGCCGTAAAATCGGTATTCTTCACGCAGTATTCGCAGTGTTTCTATCATGCGCTCTACAGTGTAATTGGGGTTTTTTAATACTCCCGAGCTTAAAAAAAGGCCTTCGATATAATTGCGCCGGTAAAATGCAATAGTTAAATCAGCCAGCTCCCGCGGATGAAAAGTTGCACGGGAAATATCGTGCGAACGGCGGTTTACGCAGTATAAGCAGTCGTATATACACGCGTTGGACATAAGAACCTTAAGAAGGGATATGCACCGCCCGTCGCCTGAAAAGCTGTGGCATATACCCATAGACGCGGCGTTTCCTATGCCGCCCGGTACGGGCTTTCTGTCAACTCCGCTTGACGTGCAGGCCACGTCGTATTTTGCCGCATCAGTTAAAATTTTCAGCTTATCGAAAAGCTCCACGCATATTCACCCCTATTTTTTATTATATATCGAACAAACGTTCTTGTAAAGTGAAACGAATACTCTGATACAAGAGCGTGGGCTGCGTTATTTTTTAGACAAGCGTTAATTATGCCTTTATATGCATATAATGTATTTGATTAAATATTTTTAATAGGGTTAAGACTATATGTATAATAAAAATACTGCCGTTTATTTAATTGTATCCATAGCAATAATACTATTTATTATATGCGGTAATGTTGACGCACCATCCTCCGCTAATGCTGTAAGCGGCATTAAGCCGATGCCTTTAACCTCAACGTCTGATTATTTTAGGTTGTTTAATGAGGATATCGCACACCATATAACAGTATTAATAACAAGAGACGAGTGGGAAGGCCTTATACAGGATATGAAGGAGTACGGCAAGCAGGATGAGAGAATGAGAACAGGCCGATACAGGCACGCTGATTTTGTATATACAGACAAATACGGGAGTATAAAGCTGCACAACATTGGATTTCGAACGCGGGGTAACACAACCCGCAGGCTTGTGGAAAACGAGGAGGGGGAATATCAAAGAGCGCATTTTGCCCTTAAGTTTAATGAGACGTTTGATTTTAACGAAAACACGGCCGACTATAAAATATTAAAAAACAGAGAATTCTGTGATATTGATAAGCTTAATTTAAAGTGGAATTTGTGGACAGACCAGAGCCATATAAAAGAATTGTATTGTTTTAACCGTTTGAGAAATGCAGGAGTTATGGCGCCTAATGCGGTTCTGGTTTCTCTGAAAATAAACATTGACGGAGAGGAAATTGACTATGGCGTTTATACCATGATAGAACCTATAGACAAAGATTTTATAACTAAAAGACTGGGCAAACAACAAAACGACGGAAATCTATATAAATGTCTATGGGAAGATCTATGCCCGGCTACCCTTGAGGATAACTATCCTGCCAAAGTTATTGGAGTTAAGGATTGGGAATCGTATTACCGCCCTTCTTATGATCTTAAAACAAATGAGCAAAAGTCGGATTTTAGCGATATAGTTTCTTTTATTGAAAATATAAATTTGTTAAGCGACGAGGAGTTTTATGAATATATTGAACAAAACTTTGAAATTGACCGTTTCCTGCGCCTTATGGCCATGAATGTTCTTCTTGGCACACCCGATGACTACAGGACAATGGGCAACAATTATTATCTATATTTTAACAACTGCGGAAAAATAGAATATATACCGTACGATTATGACGCAAGTTTAGGCGGCGGATGGGGAGGAGAGCCTTTCTGGAGTTATGAGAACATTGTTGATGCCGATATCTACAAATGGTACAGTTTAACCGACCAATATCTTGAGGAAGATATAACTCATCCGCTGACCGACAGAATTTTAGAAAACGATAAATACCTTAAAAAATACGAGTTTTATATTATGAATTTTATAGAAAATGAGCTTTTTTCCTATCAATCTTTTGTTGGAATGTTTGAAAAGCAGAAGGCAATTTTTTC
>CAZSMH010000085.1:1230-5805 GCA_964607965.1 uncultured Christensenellaceae bacterium | reverse complement strand
AAATCAGTTTATCCAATAAAAGAAGACAAGCTTAATATGTATATAAAATCAGGACAATTAGTAAAAATAGGTAAATAATTTGACAAATTAAAATACTAGTTGTATACTCCGAGTACAGAAGAACATAGTATATCATGGATAAATTATTTGAGGGCAGAACCGGCAGCTGCCGCGCCTGAAAGGGTCTGAAAAGAGATGTGGGATACGCCGCCCCACCAAGTAGTTTATCCACATAAAGGCTCCAGTAATTGGGGCCTTTTCTTTTTCTCTATTCGCTTGTATTACGGAGAATGTGAAAGACTTATTTTATTACATAGATATAAGTACCCACAACTTAAAATGATATTATAGCTTAATCAATCCCTTCCCCTTGCACATTCCCGCCGAAAAGGTATAATAGAACATATAAGAACAAAATATCACATTGCAGCACTGCGGGAAGGAAAGCTCTATGCTGAAGCAAAAACGCCAGACGCAGATACTCGAAATGATGCGCCAAGACGGCGAGGTTTTGATAAGCAGCTTAAGCCGTCAGTTCGGCGTTGCGGAGATGACCATACGGCGCGATCTTGACATGCTGGCACAGCAGGGGCTTTTGACGCGCATACACGGCGGCGCGGTCCCCAACGGTCAGCCGGTTATAAACACGCAGGAAACCGCGGAAACGCAAACCGAAATTACCAACAAAGAAGGCAAAACAGCCGTGGCGCGAAAAGCGCTCTCGTTTATATGCGACGGCATAACTGTATATTTCGATTCGGGAGAAACCGTATTTTTGCTGGCGCAGTCTCTGCCGGGTTCGTATCACATAACGGTGCTTACCAATTCCATACCAACTGCAATGGAACTTGTAAAGCGGCCGTTCGTATCTGTTATTATGATAGGCGGCGAAATAAAGAAAAGCACTTTAGCGTGCAGAGGTCCGGCGGCAGAAGATGCCCTTGAGCGTTTCCGCGTAGACTTGGCTTTTGTGGGAGTCAGCGCGGTTGGCAGCAGCGGCGAGCTGTTTGTCGGCAGCGTCGCGGAAGCCGGCTTTAAAAAAAGCATACTGAAAGCGGCAGATCAGAGCATAGTGCTTGCGGATTCTTCCAAGATAGGGCGGCAGAGCCTGTGCCGTTTCGCGGACGCGCACCAGGCGGCGGCGATTGTTACGGACGATAATATAGAACCGGCGCAGCTTTCCATGCTGCACGAGAGCGGGGCGCAGGTTACGGTTGCAAAGAGCGGGATTACAAGGGCTTCGCTCATAGGATAAAGGAGGACTCTGATATGGCAAGATGGGGCATTGTAAGCACGGGAAATATATCGCATCAGTTTGCGCAGGGGCTTTTGCATACCAAGGGCGCGGTAATCGCCGCGGCGGCTTCGCGCAATATTGATACGGCGCAGGATTTTGCAGCCAAATACGGCGCAAAGAAGTGTTACGGCAGCTATAAGGATATGGCGTGTGACGAAGATATAGACATAATATACATTGGCACACCCAACAGCGTACACATTGAAAATGCGCTTATGTTTTTGGAAGCCGGTCGCGCGGTGGTGTGCGAGAAGCCGCTTGCGTCCAACGCGCGCGAAACGAAGGCAATGATAGAAAAGGCGCGGGAGAAAAAAGTTTTTTTGATGGAAGCCATATGGACAAGGTTTTTTCCTGCTTTTATAAAGGCGCTCTACTGGATAGAGCAGGGATATATCGGCAAGCCAAAAATGGTGCACGGAGTTTTCGGCTACGGAGGCAAGGAGAAGAACAGATGGCGGTTTTCGCGCGATATGGCGGGAGGCGCGCTTATGGATGTGGGAATCTATCCGCTCTCGCTGGCTTTCGCCGTGCTGGGGAAAAACCCTTCCGGGCTTTCCGTTTCGGGAAAGCTTGAGAGGGGCGTAGACATATATAACTCGTTTACTCTTACATATGAGGATGGCGGTATAGCCGTATTAAGCAGCGCAATCGATTTGCAACTGCAAAACATTGCAATAATAAGCGGTACAAAAGGACAGATAAAAATAGGCGAAGGCGGAGAGTGGTGGCATCCGCAACGCGCAGAGCTTATTACCCATGGCGGGGGCGGGGAGGTCTTTGACGAGCCGTACCCTTCCACCGGGTTTCAGTTCGAGGCCGCCGAGGTGCAAAGCTGCATAGAACAGGGGCTTTGCGAAGCGCCGCGGTTGACGCTTGACGAATCGCTGGCGATCGCGCGGACAATGGACAAGCTGCGCAGAGAAATGGGCGTTGTCTTCGATGCCGACAAATAAAATACAGGTTGCTGAGGGGCGCTTAAGCGGCGCCCTTTTTTATATTCTTTTTCAAAAAATCGGTTTACCGCTTTACCCACCTTGCGGCGGCAAGCAGCGCATTTTTGTTGCGCTCCCATATGACGGAAAACTCGTCCAAAGGAAGAGGACAGGGGCGCGTGCCTATCTCTACGGTAAGCGACGGTATGCCTTGCAGTATAGCCCAGTCCTTATATCCGCCGGCGTCCAGCCCGGCAGCGCCGGAAAGCGGGTATTGCGTGCAGGCGCGAACGGCAAACCCCAAATCCTTAGAGAGCGCGTTTACTCCTGCGTCAGCGCCGTACTGCCAGTAAATAACGCTTCCCGAAGCGTGGTAGCTTACAGTCGCGTCAAAATCGAAGCGCTTGGTATAGTCTGCCAAAGCTTTTGTCTCCGGCTGGTCGTGCGGGGTTAAGCCCTTGTAACGCGAAAACGAGGGCGCTGCGGGAGAGTCTATATCCGCCCAGCCCGCGTCAAAGTTTCGGTTTATGTCAACGCCGTTTGCATTAGATTTCCATATATTAAGATAGTCGTCAATCGGAAGATTGGTTAAGCCCGCCCCCAAATCGGTTTGGTATATAAGCTCAAGCGCGTCATTTTTCTTTGCTGTCTGGCTTATCGTCACGCCGTCGGGATTTGACATGGGTATAACGTGTATGCACACCCCGTCAAGAAGCTCTTTAGAAGATAATCCGGCATATGCCGCGTTTGAGACGGTGTATTCTATCTGCGCAGCCAGCAGAAGGCTGGTTAAATGCTCGCGCCCGTGTATGCCGCCCTGCACGAGAATGTGATGCTCCGCGTTTGTTTTACCTATGCGCATTACGGGTATTTCAAGCCCGTTTGCGGATTTTCCTATATAGTCAAGCGTCAAATTGTCATATTTGCCGCCAAGCTTTTTTAAATCCGACATCATGGTTTTATAGCTGTAGCTGCCGGTTTCGCGCACTACGGCAAGGCCTGTGCTCTCGCCTTTAAGATAGCCGGACAGCACAAATCCGGTTTTGCCGTCTGCGGTCACTTTAGCGAATCTGCCGTCAAACCCCATTACCTTTACGCGTTTGCCGCTGCGCAGTCTTTTTAGCGCGTCCGCACTTGTTCTAGGCTCGCTGCGCAGTGTTATATATTCATTGCACACAACGGTGTAGTAATCGCTTTTAGGTGCAAGAGGCGCTTCCGGGTTTGTTTTTGATTCACTAAGATATTCGCTTAAAACATAACCTGTATCTCCCGTATTGGTCTTAACACGGATAAACATGCCGCTTTTGCCTAAAACGCTGACGCGATCGCCTGGCAGCAGCTTTTTTATCCTTTCGGCGGCAGTGTCCGGAGATACGCGCAGGCTTAAATATTCATCGCATAAAACGTACATATAGACGGGGGATTGCTCTTTGCTCTTTGCAGGAGTTGTGTATTCCGCAAGTATATAACCTTCGCGCCCTAAATAAGAAGCATGAGCAAACATGCCGTCGTAGCCTAATACTTCTATACGGTCTCCGGCGGAAAGCGTTTCAAGCGGCTCCGCGGATATATCGGGAGATACACGCAGTGTTGCGAATTCGCGGCAGATTACCGAGTGAAGGCCTGTTTTGCGTTTAAGTTCCGGCACGTCCTGACTGCCTGCATATGTCAAGTAGTCGGTCATAACATAACCGCGCAGTCCGAGCGAAGGCACTTCTACACGCGCAAAGCCTTCTGCCGTGTCCAGTATCCGTACGCTCGTTTTGTTTTGCAGTTTGCTTATCCTTTCGGCGGAAGTATCGGGGGATACGCGCAAGCTCAAATACTCGTTTACGTAAGCCGAGTATATATCCCCGCTTCGCATCTCTGTGGGAGTATCGCTGTCCAAGTCAGCGGAGAGAGAGCCAAAAAGCACATAGCCGCGCAGCCCATTTTGCGTTTCTATGAAGGCAAAATCGCCGTCTATACGGTATACAGTAACAATTTCGCCTTCGGGTATAAGCGCGACCGCCCGCGATTTTGCATCCGGCTGCTCGTACAGCACCAAAAAATCCTTCGATGCAACTTTGAAACTATCGCCTTCCGATATCTTATCTTCCGATATCTCGTCTGAAGGCGTATCATAAGCCGGCGGCACGCTAGACGTCGGAGCCGACGTTATTTTAGGCGGTTTATCTGTATGCAAGCAGCCGATAAGCGTAAGCGCAAGAACTAAAACTGCCACTGTTAAAAAAATACGTTTAATCAATATCAAATAATAAACTCCAAATATAATTACTTTGTGTTTTCCAAATCACTTTCTTATTTGACGGCGAAACGCATTTTATTGTTCCGCTTTTTAATAAT
>CAZSMH010000085.1:0-1130 GCA_964607965.1 uncultured Christensenellaceae bacterium | reverse complement strand
GATTCGGGGCGGACATCGGTGTATTGTTTGCGCCATACGTGCATACTCGCCATCTGCCCTACATATTCCCAGCCGAACTCCTCCCATGTTGAGCGGTAATCCTTTTTGGGCAGCGCCTGCACATCCGCTACATAGCGGTAAGTTTTAGGCTCTGCCTTTGCAAAACGCATAGCAATAGAGCTCCACTGGCCAACCTTTACCGGGTGCCAGCCCTCTTTAGCCAGTTTTTCAAACCAGTCTTCATAATCCGCCGGAACCACATGGGTAAAAGGGGTCAGCCAGAAAGTTTTTAGCTGTTTCATTTTAATACCTCCAGATATCCGCAAATTTCATTTAATCGCTGTGTTTCCTCCTGTAAAATCTGCTTGCCGAGCGGTGTTATCAAATACAGTTTTTTGCGCTGCTCTTCGCGGACAGTACGGATAAGCCCATCGGATTCCAGCTTGCCGAGGCTTTGGTATACCGTGCCGGCGCCAAGCTCTATGCGGTTTTTCGTAAGCTCTTTTACATGCTGCATAATGCCGTATCCGTGTCTTATACTGCTTAAAGAAAACAGTATAAGAAGCATAGTCTCGCTCATAGGAATATATCGTTTTCTTGCTTTGTTAATATCCATAAACACCTCTTATATCACAAAGTAATATATCACATTATGATATATAATACTACATCACGACGTGATATATGTCAACCATTTTTCTAAAATTTTTATTTGTTCGGAAATAAATCGCGTGGTAATATTAACAAGGTTAATTTTTTACTAGAGGAGAACGCGATGTCTTTTTGCTGGTGTACCGTGCATGTGCGCGACATGGAAAAGTCTCTTTGGTTTTATCAGAATATCGTTGGGCTGACTTTAAAGCGGAGGTTTAATGAAACTTCCGGAACGGACTTAGCATTTCTTGGAGACGGAGAGACGCAGCTTGAGCTTATTGTCGGCAAGGGAGAGCCGTATTCCGGCGGCGGCATATCGCTGGGGTTTAAGGTAGAATGCCTTGAGGACAAAATAGACTTTGTACGCGATATGGGAATATCCTTGCACAGCGGGCCTTTTGCCCCAAGCGCGCGTACCCGTTTTTTCTTTGTTCAGGACCCGGACGGCGTACTCGTTCAGTTTGTTGAGCAAAAGC
>CAZSMH010000084.1:0-6535 GCA_964607965.1 uncultured Christensenellaceae bacterium | reverse complement strand
TTTTCACGTGCTGCAGGTTGCAGGCGCAGTGTTTTTCATGTATAATACTCCAGCAAAAACCATTCGTATAAATCTTTACGGGGAGGCGGATATGGTAAGCAAAATGCCGATGGTCGCTTTGCGCGACGTAATAGTCTTTCCTTTTATGGCTCTTCATTTTGAGGTTGGCCGCAATAAGTCTATCGCCGCGCTGGAGATGGCCATGGAAAACGACCAGATCATTTTTCTTTCCGCCCAGAAAGATAAAGACAATCACGATCCGGGTGAAGATGACATATACGCGGTGGGCACCGTATCAAAGGTAAAACAGATATTAAAGCTTCCCGGGGATATAATACGAGTTCTCGTTTCCGGTATGTACCGCGCACGTATACGCGCTTTTACACAGACAGATAAGTATCTGGAGGTAGAAACCGAGCGTCTTGAAAGCGAAACCGCTGATGAAGACGGTGCAAAGCTGCAGGCTTTAAAACGCATGGTGCTGGGGCTTTTTGAAAAGCTGGTAAATTTAAGCACAAAAGTTTCCTCTGAAATTTTTGCCTCAGTAAACAGCGTGGATGATTTGGGGCAGATGGCCGATGTTATCGCCTCCGGCGTTTTCTTCAAGCTTGAAGACAAACAGCAGATACTGGAGTGTACCGATGTGGTAAAGCGCCTTGAACTGCTTGTGCAGGTTTTAACCGAAGAGCTTGAGATAACACAAATAGAAAACGAAATAAGAAACAAAGTAAGAAAGCAGATAGATAAATCTCAAAAGGAATATGTGCTTCGCGAACAAATGCGCGCAATACAGAGCGAACTTGGAGAGGCGGGAAGCATACAGTCCGAATCGCAAGAGCTGCTCCGCCGTCTTGAAGCGCTTGATATAAGCGATGAGATACGCGAAAAAACGCGCAAAGAGATCGCACGGATGGAAAAGCTCTCTCTCGGGTCCCCTGAGCTTGGAGTAATCCGCTCATATGTGGAATGGATACTAGACTTGCCTTGGAACGTGATGACGCAGGATAACCTTAATCTTGTGCATGCGCGCGCCATACTTGACGAGGACCACTTCGGACTTGATAAACTAAAAGACCGTATAATAGAGTATATTGCCGTACTGGCACGCAAGAACGACCTTCGCGGACCTGTGCTGTGTTTTGTTGGCCCTCCAGGAACAGGGAAAACGTCCGTTGCGCGCTCTATTGCCCGAGCACTTGGGCGCAAATTCGTGCGCACATCCCTTGGCGGCGTGCGCGACGAGGCGGAGATACGCGGCCACAGGCGCACTTATATAGGCGCCATACCGGGGCGCATTATATCAGCAATAAAACAGGCTGGCAGTCAGAACCCGGTTTTTTTGTTCGACGAGATAGATAAAATGGCAAGCGATTTTCGGGGAGACCCCGCGGCCGCTATGCTGGAAGTTTTAGACCCTGAAATAAACAACAGCTTCCGCGACCATTATCTTGATTTGCCGTTTAGCCTTGAGCATGTTATGTTCCTGACAACGGCAAACAGCTACGACGGAATACCCGCGCCGCTTTTTGACAGAATGGAAATAATCGATTTGTCAAGCTATACCGAGCTTGAGAAAATAGGTATAGCGAAGAACCACCTTATCAAAAAACAGCTGAAAAGTCACGGTCTTAATGAGAACGAGGCAGTTATAGAAGGCAATGCGCTCGTCGAAATTATACGCAAATACACGCGTGAAGCAGGAGTGCGCGAGCTTGAACGGAAAATAGCCACGGTATTCCGCAAATGCGTAGTGGATCTGACAGACTCCGGACGCAAGCGCATAGTGGTGCGCAAAAGCACTCTCCCGCGTTATTTAGGGCCTCCCGTTTATACCCAGGCTGAATCGGAACTGGAAGACCGCATTGGCGTTGTCAACGGTCTTGCATGGACGGCGGCCGGCGGGCAGACGCTTGTTGTTGAAGCCATAAAGATGCGCGGCAAAGGCAAGCTGCTGCTTACGGGCAAGCTGGGAGAAGTGATGCAGGAATCCGCAAAAGCGGCTTTAAGCTATGTGCGTTCGCGCAGCGCATTGCTCGGCATAAACGAAGAATTTATAGACACAACCGATATACATATACATCTGCCTGAAGGAGCGATCCCCAAAGACGGTCCGTCCGCAGGCATAACAATTGCCACAGCCCTTATATCCGCGCTGTCGGAGCGCAGTGTCAAAAGAGATATTGCAATGACGGGCGAACTTACTTTAACAGGCCGTGTTCTGCCTGTGGGCGGTATAAAGGAAAAAGCGCTGGCGGCGTTGAAAATGGATATAAGAACAGTAATCATACCCAAAGGCAACGAGAAGGATTTAAAAACGCTGCCTGCAGCTTTGCGCAAAAATCTGCATTTTCATCTCGTTTCGGAACTTGGCGAAGCCTTAGAGCTTTCCGTCAACAAGGAATAGAATATGCAGATAAAAAGCGCGCGTTTCTTAAAAAGCATTAAAAACGAATACGCCGATACAGGCCTGCCGGAGATAGCCGTATGCGGAAAGTCTAATGTAGGCAAATCTTCTCTTATTAACTACCTTGCCGGCAGCTCGAAGCTTGCACGGATAAGCTCTTCCCCCGGTAAAACGCGGCTCATTAATTTTTTTGTTATGAATGAGAGTTTTCTGTTGGTTGATTTGCCGGGGTACGGGTACGCTTTGGCTTCCAAAGAAGAACAAAAAAGCTGGGGGTATATGATAGAGTCTTACCTTTCAAACACAAAGCGGCTGCGCGCACTGCTTGTTCTTGTTGATATACGGCATTCACTTTCGGATAATGACATGCTCATGATAAATTATGCGTCTCATTTCGGTTTGACTGTAATTTTAGCCGCTACCAAAGCTGACAAAATTGCTAAAACCAAAAGGCATGCGTCTCTTTCGGGCTTTATAAAATCTCTTGGCGTTGATTATCCCATTGTGGCAGTTTCGTCTTTTAAAAAGTTCGGGGCAAAAGAGCTGCTTGACGAGATCGAAAAGGCACTGTTGCTATGAAAATATATGCTATATCAGATTTGCACCTTTCCGGCTGTTCCGACAAACCTATGGACATTTTCGGCAGGCACTGGGACAAACACTGGCATAAAATACAAAAAAGCTGGAACAGCCTTGTGTTGGAGCAGGACATAGTACTGCTGCCAGGCGACTTGTCATGGGCAATGAGGCTTGAGCAGGCGCAGGTGGACTTAAAAGCAATATGCTCTATGCCCGGAAAAAAGGTAATACTAAAGGGCAATCACGATTACTGGTGGGATTCGTTATCCAAGGTAAATACACTCCTGTCTAATAATACTTACGCTTTACAGAACAACTGCATAGACTTCTGCGAATTTGTCATAGCCGGCTCAAGAGGATGGCTTTTTCCGGGTAATCGTCAATATCAGTCAGAAGCTGATGAAAAAGTATATCTGCGTGAGATTGCGCGTCTTGAGATGTCGCTGCGATGCGCTAAAAAAAACAACCCGGACGCAAGGCTTATCGGCATGATGCATTATCCTCCGTCGGACAGTTCCGGCTCGCCCACGGGCTTCACCGATATGTTTGAAAAATATGCAACAGAACATGTGGTATACGGGCACCTTCATGCGGAAAGCATTTCAGGGGCGCTTTCCGGCAGCGTCCGCGGCGTTCGCTATTCCCTTGTATCCTGCGACGCGGCAAATTTTTCGCTGGTGCGTATTGCTTAGCTTCCCTGAGCGCTTAAAACTTCATCCGAATGAGAAGACGGCTGTGCAAATACCGTCCTTACAACTTCGCTTATATGGCGAACGCCCAGAATACGCACTCCCTCTAAACCTTTTGCATCTTCTATGTTTTCTGCAGGAACCAAAACAAGCGATGCGCCTGCGCGCTGCGCCGCCAGCACTTTGGCTTTAACTCCGCCTACCGCTCTTATGCTGCCGTTTATAGATATCTCTCCGGTCATTGCAACGCCCTGCATTACGCTGCGCCCGGCGACTGCTGAAAATACGGATACAGCTATCGCCATACCTGCGGACGGTCCGTCAATAGGCGCACTGCCCGGCATATTGATATGTATATAGTATTCTGAAGGATTGATACCAAAGTTTTTCTGCAGAGCCGTCAGCACGTTTTCAACTGAACTTTTCGCCGAACTCTTTCTGCGGAATTTTCTGCTCTCAAAGCCCATTTCCTCTTCGTCTACAAGCCCTGTTACCGTAAGATAGCCCGCGGCAGACTTGACCGCGACGGTCTCTATCTCTATTATTGTGCCAATATTGCTGCCGTATACCGCAAGCCCGTTTACGCATCCTATACCGCACGGGCCAAGGCGAAGCATCGGGCGTTTTGTGTATTTTCCCGTTTCGATTATCCACAGAACATGCTCCGGTATTATTTCTTCCGCGCTTTTCTCACGCGCAACACCTGCGGACATGGAAACAATGTTTACCGCGTCCCGTCCGTTTGCGGCGTATTCGCCTATCAGTTCGGCAGCCTGAGCGCTTATTCTGCACCCGGCACGAACAGCCGCGTTTTTTGCTATTGTAATCACTTCGTCGGGATACAGCGGACGAAAATATATCTCCATGCAGCGCGAACGTATGGCAGAAGGTATCTCCCGGGGTGATTTTGTGGTGGCGCCTACCAGCCGGAAATCTGCCGGCATGCCTTTTAAGAATATATCGTGAATATACTGCGGTATGTTTTTGTTTTCTTTGCTGTAATAGGCACTGTCGAAACATACGCGCCTGTCTTCGAGCACTTTCAGCAGCTTATTTATATGGTACGGGTGCAGTTCACCTATCTCGTCAAGGAACAGTATGCCGCCGTGAGCCCGCGTTACCGCGCCTTCCTTTGGCTGCGGCACCCCGGCTATTCCGTATGCGCCCGCGCCCTGATATATAGGATCGTGCACCGAGCCTATAAGCGGGTCGGCTATGTTGCGCTCATCGTATCGCAGGCATGTAGCGTCAATCTCAATAAATTTAGCGTCACGTCTGAATGGCGAGCAGTCGCCCATTTTGGCCTTGCTAAGCACCAGCCGGGCTGCGCATGTTTTGCCGACTCCGGGAGGGCCGTATATCAGCACGTGCTGCGGGTTTTCTCCGCACAGTGCAGCAGACAGCGCCATAATTCCCTCTTTCTGCCCTATTATCTCTTCAAAGCTCTGCGGGCGCGTCTTTTCCGATAACGGTATGTTAAGCGATATACCGCGGAGCTTGCGAAGGTGTTCCATCTGAGCTTTTGATTCGCCGTCGAAGCTTACCTTTGTTATCCTTTTTGTTTTAAGCTGGCTGAAAAAATAAATGCCGATTATTATGCTGACGGCCAGCTGTATCATAACGACCATCTCTGTCATGCGTACAATTCTCCTTGCTACTTTAGTATACGGTTTTGAGAGAATTGTATTCTAAGCTGCTTTTTGGCTGTTTATCTTCTGCTTGGAGCGTTGTTGATTAAAATTGATTACGTGGAGGCGTTTAAAAAGCAGGGTGCTTATCCCTGCTTAAATTCTTTTGAATATTGTATTATCCGATACAACAGCAGCTGGGTATTTATCTGCCGATTATGGCACCTCTGTATTGATATCAGCCTCTTGATGGCTATTACTGCTTTGGCAGCTGCTCTTCTCCATCTCGGCTCTTCCGGCTTTATTAGTGAACATCCTGTTCCTGTAAACGATAAAACGGGTAAACAAGAATTCCGTTACAAAGTTTATTATCATCGTTCCGGCAAGCACTATGTACTCGTTCCAGCCGTTTATTGTAAGTACATCGCCCCACCAAATTGATAAGGGCGTGAATATGCAATAGTAACCGAATACCTTAAGCATGGCAACCGGAATATTGGCGGCGGATTTAAACGTAAATCTGCGGTTGATTGTAAAGTTATATACCACTGATAGTACAAGCGCTATAAAATAGCTGGGGCCGTATGCGCTCTGGAACGTTTCGGGCCAAAAAGCCATGCCCGGGATTACCGCCATCCAATCAATAAACTCATTTAACAATGTAAAGCTGGCAATCTGTATGATTCCGGCAGACACCGAAAAGAGCGTGAACTTAATAAACTGTATTATATTCTGCTTGCGAGTCAGTTTTATGTTTTCCATATTTGATTCTCCATTCGGATTATATATTGGCATTATATATGTTTCAATGAGAATATCACAAACCGACATCACAATCAATTATTTGCTAATTAAGCCTGTACACAATATGGACAATTGCCGTTATCTCGATTTCGCCTGCCGTTATGTTGCCGTCATAATCCGCTGCCGAAGTGCCGGCATCATAGTTGAAATTGCTAAACTGAGTATAATACGGCGTGCTAATACCGCTGATTCCTTCGCTTATGCTGATAACTCCCGCTAAGTTTCTGCCCATATCGGCTGCCAGCATCTCCGCTTTTTCCAATGCCCTGCTGTTTACCGTTTCAAGAGCATTTATATAGACCTGTTTTCTGTCTAATATGTCAAACCCGATGTTTCTGAAATAATTTGCCTTGGCGTCATATGCTGTTTTGATTATTTCACTCGCCTTTTCGACATCCTTTAAGGTCACGGTAATCAGATTTGTTACCGCA
>CAZSMH010000083.1:0-6576 GCA_964607965.1 uncultured Christensenellaceae bacterium | reverse complement strand
AGCAATAATGTGTTTTCGCCCCCGTTAGCAGGACTTTTCGCTCCGATGTATAAATAGTTATTATGGATATAAAAGATGCCCGTTTCAGGCAGGCGGCGGAGCAGCGCGAGTATGAGGCGCTGTCAAAGTACGCCGCGAAAGCCGCGGATTCCAAAGGCAGGCAGCAGCCTATGGAACGCTGCCCTCTGCGTACCGATTTTCAGCGGGATCGGGACAGAATAATACACTGCAAATCTTTCAGGCGGCTAAAGCACAAAACGCAGGTTTTCCTCTCGCCGGAGGGAGACCATTACCGCACGCGCCTAACGCACACTCTGGAAGTAGCGCAGATTGCCCGCACAATTGCCCGGGCATTAAAGCTAAACGAAGACTTGACCGAAGCAATAGCGCTGGGGCACGACCTTGGGCATACGCCTTTCGGGCACGCCGGAGAGCGCGTTCTAGACAAGCTGACGGGGCATTTTGAGCATAACGAGCAGAGCCTGCGCGTTGTTGAACTGCTGGAAGGCGGAAAAGGGCTTAACTTAACGTGGGAAGTGCGCGACGGCATACTAAACCACAAAAAAAGCTGCAAACCAGCTACACTCGAGGGAATGGCGGTAAACTACGCCGACAGGATAGCGTACATAAACCACGATATAGACGACGCCATGCGCGCCGGCATCATAAGCGGTATACCAAAGGAATGCGCGGAGGGGCTGGGGATAACGCACAGCGCGCGCATAAACGCGATGATAACCGATATTGTCACAAACAGCTATGATATGCCTTATCTTCGCATGTCGGACGAAATTGAAGAGCTTACCGAAAAACTGCGGCAGTATATGTTCAGCACGGTATATTTAGGCTCCGCGGCAAAAACGCAGGAGGCGAAAGCCGAAAAGCTCATATGCCTGCTGTTCGAGACGCTAAGCGCAAAGCCGCAGCTTATGGGCAGTGACTTACAGCCGCGCATAGAGCAGTACGGATTAAAACAGACGGTTTCCGATTATATAGCGGGCATGACCGACAGGTATGCCATATCGCTGTTCAAACAAATTTATGTACCGAAAGGCTGGGATAAATACTAGTGGCAAGGTTTCCGGACGTATGGCTGTCCGACCTTTATGCAAAATCCGATATCGTTGATGTCATATCTTCATATACCACGCTTACGGAACGAGGCGGTAATTACTGGGGGCTGTGTCCTTTTCACAACGAAAAAACGCCCTCTTTTTCGGTTAGCCGCGAAAAACAGCTTTACTACTGTTTCGGCTGCAAACAGGGCGGCAACGTCACAAATTTTATTATGAAAACCGAAAACCTCTCCTTCGGCGAAGCGGTGGAGTTTTTGGCACGCCGCGCCGGGCTGCCCATGCCCAAGATGATGGACGATAAGCGGTTTGCGGAAATAAAGAAGAAAAAACAGACAATAGCGCAGATGAACAAAAAAGCTGCGCAGTATTACCGCGATATGCTGTTTTCACCGAGGGGAGCCGAGGCGCTGGGATATCTTAAAAAGCGCGGAATAGGGGAAGAAATCGTTAAGCGTTTCGGTCTCGGGTACGCGCCGGACGAATGGGACAGCGTGGCGGCACTGCTTGGCAAAGAAGGTTTTTCGCAAAGCCTGATAAACGAAAGCGGCCTTGTCACCGTGAAAGACGGAAAACAGTATGATACGTTCCGCGACAGGATAATGTTTCCTATAATAAACGTGTTCGGAGACGTAATAGCGTTCGGAGGGCGCGTTCTTGGCAAAGGAAGTCCTAAATATCTAAACACAAAAGAAACGGCGCTATTCAACAAAAGGTTTAATCTTTACGGAATAGATATACTAAGAAAGCAGCGCTCCGTAAAAAGCGCGGTTTTGGTGGAAGGATATATGGACGTTGTGTCCATGTTCGCGCACGGCGTAAAAGCGGTTGTCGCGTCACTGGGCACTGCGCTTACCAAACAGCAGGCGCTGCTGCTAAAACGGTACGTTAACGACTGCTTTATAGCGTACGATGGCGACGAAGCCGGCGAGACTGCAACAAGAAAGGCTATGGACATACTCGAAACGCAAGGCTTATCCGTGCGTGTAATCCGTTTTGAAGAGGGGCAGGACCCGGACGACTTTATAAGAAAACACGGCCTCTCGGGTTTTGCCGCAAAGGTAAAAGCCGCTCCTTCCGGCATTGGGTACAGGCTTAACTGCGCCGAAGCGGAGCACGATTTATCAACTGAAGACGGAAAAGAGGCTTATGCAATAGAGGCGGCGAAAATACTCTCTGCAATAGACAGCCCGATAACGCGCGAACGCTATGCAGAGCAGGTGTCAAAAAAGACCGGATATTCCCAAACATCGTTAATAGGCCAAATGCAAAAGAAGAAGAACCGAAAGAATATTAATGCCAATAACAGGTATAATAATACTCAAAAAGACGATGAAACAGGCGCGCAGGCCGCTTTTTTAGCATATGCAATGGCAAACACGCGGTACTTTGAGAAGCTTTCGGAAGAGATAACCGCCGATGAATTTTTGACGCAATCGCATAAAAATATTTTTTCTGCCCTATATGAATGCGTAAAAAGAGGAATTCAGCCGACTTATGCCGAAATAATATCAGAACTTGAGACGGAGGAAGACAGAAACGAGGCGGCGCGGCTTGCGGGAACAGAAGTATTCGCGCAGGATCCGCTTGCGTATATGCGCGACTGCGCCGAAAGAATACATAGAAATAACCTGAAAGCCAAGCGGACGGAGCTGTTTTCCGCATTGCGCGGCGTTTCGGGAGACGAAAAACGTAAACTGCTTGCCGATATAGGCAGGATAGATAAAGAATTAAGCCAAGAGCGATTGAATGGATAGGTGGAGTAGATATTGAATAAAAAACTGGTTACGGAAACGGCCAAAGATACAATGATATCGGCGGCGGATACTAAAACGGTAAATCCGGCGGGAACACCGGCAGCGCTAAAGCCAAAACAAAGCATGATGGATGATTCACGCGCCGATGCAAAAGCCGGCATTAAGAAGCCTGCAAAAAAAGAACCAAGGCAGCAAAGCGCAGATATGCAAAGCGAAGACTTTAAACTCACGCCTGAGAATATTGCGCGCATTCAGGCGCTTGGGATGGCTACGCAGGTCGATAGGGAAGAAAAGATAAAGGAAGTAATAGAAGCCGGCAAAAAGAAAGGCGTTCTTACATACAAAGAGATAAACGATGCGCTTGAGGGCGCGGAGATTGACCCCGAAAACCTCGATAAGCTGCTAGGAGCGCTCGAGGAAATGAAAATAGAAGTTATAGACGGAGACGTGGAGAAGGACAGCCCCGATGATGAGGAAGACGTTGACGAAGATATAGACTTGTCTGTTCCGGAGGGCATCAACATAGACGACCCTGTCCGCATGTATTTGAAGGAAATTGGCAAGGTCAATCTGTTGACTGCGGGCGAAGAGGTAGAGCTGGCAAAGGCAATGGGCAGAGGTGAAGATGCTGCAAAGCGCAAGCTTGCGGAAGCCAACCTGCGCCTTGTTGTCAGCATAGCAAAACGCTATGTCGGGCGCGGAATGCTTTTTTTAGACCTTATACAGGAAGGCAACCTAGGGCTGATAAAGGCCGTTGAAAAATTCGATTACACCAAGGGCTATAAGTTCTCGACATACGCTACATGGTGGATAAGGCAGGCAATAACGCGGGCGATAGCCGACCAGGCGCGTACTATCCGTATACCCGTGCATATGGTTGAGACAATAAACAAGCTTATACGAGTCTCGCGGCAGCTTCTGCAGCAGTACGGAAGAGACCCTCTGCCGGAGGAAGTGGCGCGTGAAATGGACATCAGCGAGGACAAGGTGCGCGAAATAATAAAAATAGCACAGGAACCGGTATCGCTGGAAACCCCTATAGGCGAAGAGGAAGACAGCCACCTTGGAGATTTTATACCCGACGAAGACGCACCGGCTCCTGCGGAAGCGGCGGCGTTCACCCTTTTAAAGGAACAGCTTATGGATGTGCTGGATACGTTAACACCAAGGGAAGAAAAAGTCCTCCGGCTGCGGTTCGGTCTCGATGACGGACGCGCGCGTACTCTTGAAGAAGTGGGCAAGGAATTTATGGTCACCCGCGAACGCATACGCCAGATAGAAGCAAAGGCGCTGCGCAAACTGCGCCACCCGAGCCGTAGCAAAAAGCTGCGGGATTTCCTCGATTAATCATAAGATAAGAATGCTTGCGGGGCAGCCTTTTAATTAGGGCTGCCTTAACTTTAAAAAAGTCTGGAGTCTTAATGGTTTTATCAGACAGGCTGTTAACGGTTGCCAAAATGGTGCCTGTAATACAAAAGGTTGCCGATATAGGATGCGACCATGGCAAAGCCGCCGTATGGCTGATAAAAAACGGCAGGGCAGATTATGCCGTATGCACAGATTTAAGTGGACGCTCGCTTAATAAGGCGCGCAGGCTGGCCGAATCAAACGGGCTTATACCGCGCATTGTGTTTCGCGAAGGAAACGGTTTTGATGTGATATCGCGCGGCGAAGTACAGGCGGCGGTGATTGCAGGCATGGGCGGCGATTTGATTAAAAATATACTAAGCTGCGGCGGCGAGAAAGTGCCGGATATAATAATTGTTTCATGCAACAAAAAGGCAGACGTACTGCGACAATGGCTGTGCGAAACCGGTTTTATAATACAAGACGAAGAGCTTGTGCTGGAAAACAATAAATTCTACCCGGTAATACGAGCACGGCGCGGCAGCCCCTATAAGCTTTCAAGGAAAGAGCTGGAATTTGGGCCTGTGCTGCTTAAAAAAAAGCCGGAAGTTTTAAAACGCTATGTGCTGCAGTGTATTAATACTGCAGAAACAATACGCAAAGAACTCAAAGACAAGTCTGCGCGGTCGGTACAGGCGCAAAAAGAAATCAATGAACGGCTGAGTGCCTATAACGAGGTGATAAAATGTCTGCAAGCATAGACGATTTTGTGAGTGCAATAGAATACGTGGCTCCGCCGCAGCTTGCCGAAAGCTGGGACAACACCGGGCTGCTGCTGCGCTGCGGCGATACAGTGTCAAAAGCGCTTATCGCGCTGGATGTAACAGAGGACGTGGCGAACGAAGCAATAGAGAGCGGCTGTGATTTTATATTGGCGCATCATCCGCTTATATTCGAGCCTGTAAGCTATTTAGACTGCCGCCGCCCGAATCACGATATTGCAATGCGCCTGATACGCGAAGGAATATCGCTCTATGCGGCGCATACTTCGTTCGACCAAGCCAATGGGGGCATAAACGACGCCCTTGCCGAAAAAATTGGTCTTTGCGATGTAACCGGGTACGGCTTTATACGTGTCGGGCGCACTAAAAAGCCTTACGGAAAAGATGAGTTTCTTTCGATTGTAAAAAATGCGCTTGATGTTAAAACCCTATGTGTTTCGAAAACACAATGCGGACAGATACGCCGTGCAGCGGTTGCGGGCGGCAGCGGAGGCGGGCTTACCGCAGAAGCAAAAATAGCAGGAGCACAGGTACTGCTGACGGGAGAGGCCAAACACAGCCATTTTATAGAAGCATGTGCGCTTGGCGTACTTCTTGTCGCGGCAGGGCATTATCATACGGAATGTCAGTTTGCAGACCGCATATTTATCGGTTTACAAGCGCGGCTTGATGAGGTACAATTAGATTTGGCTCTTGAAAAGTCAAAGCGCTGCGGGGCTCTTTATGAGTTCCGTTGATTAAAAGCAGCGCGGGGGAGGATATATTATTTGGATAAGCTGGCTTTACTATTTAAGTACCAGCAGGCTGATGCCGAGCTTGAGGCTTATGAAAAACAACTGAAGAATACACCGACAAGGAAACAGCTTATTAAGCTGCGTAATTTTTTAAAAAAGCAGCAGGCGGTTTTAAAAGAGATGGAAAACAAAGCGCTGGTGGAACAGAACGCGCTTTTTGAGATTGAAACGCAGTATAACCGCATGATTGAGCTTTTAAATAAAAAGCACAAAGATATAGGCGAGTACGAGAAGATGGAGTATGACGAGATAGATCCCAATGTTGTCCGTGATTTGGTACACGAATATGAGACGACATACGAAAACATTCTAAAACAGAAGAAAAGAGCGCAGGTGGTAAACCAGAAGGCGGAGGAAACCGCGGCGCGTTTAAAGGGAATACTTCCGCGGGTAAGCCAGGCACAAAAGGACTTCATAAAGCTTAAAAGTGAGCACGAAGAAGAACTGCGTGCGGGTACTGCACAGCTGGATAAGCTTAAAAAAGCGGCGGAAGCCGCAGCCGCGCAGGTTGACCCTGCTCTTATTGAGAGATACAACGCGATAAAGCAGAACAAGCCGATGCCTGTATCGCAGTTAAGAGACGGACGCTGCACAGGCTGCAACATGGAGCTGCCGTCAAGGGATTTGGCTAAGATAAAAAAATCCGGAGCAGTTGTCGAATGTGAGAATTGCGGCCGAATACTATATGTGATATAATAGAAGTTGAGCAAGCTGAACGGTCGCCCAGCACATAAATGGATATTTAACATAATACAGTCCTTATCATACTAGTATCCGTTTATGTGCTGGGAGGAAAGTCCGAGCTCCAAAGGGCAGGGCGCCG
>CAZSMH010000082.1:0-6590 GCA_964607965.1 uncultured Christensenellaceae bacterium | reverse complement strand
CGCAGGTATGCCGTGCGGCAAGCCTTAAGGCAGGGGGCATAGGCATACGCTATACCTGTATTGTATGCGGCAAACAAACATATCTTTTTTACGAAGAAGACCGCTGGTTTATTGAACGGAAATAACTGCAACACAAATAATACATCGTGCAAATTTTTCATAATTATCCGCGCTGCGCTCCGGCAAATTCCTTTAGTGAAAGCTTAAAGCGCAAAAATACTTTTAACTAGAATGCTATCACTATTCCGCCTTCGTTGGCATACATTCCGGTTAGTCCGTGCGTCGGTGCAATAACAATATCTTTAAAATTATATTTCTCTTCAATTATTTTTTTTAATACGGCTACCTTCTCTGCGCCATTGCAATGAGTTATCGCAAGTATTTGATCTTTTACGTCTTTGCATACTTCTCCAATGGTGTCGGCAAGTTTTTGAATTGAGTTTTTTGAACCTCTTACTTTAGAAAACAATGCAATTTCACCGTTTTTATCTCCTCTTAAAATCGGCCGGATATTCAGTACCCCTGCAATTAAACCCGCCACCTTGCTCATCCTGCCGTTTTTAATCAGATTTTCCAGGTTGTTAAGTATAAAAAAAGTCTTCATTCTGCCGATAAAATCTTCTGCTAAATTGATAATGTCTGCTTTTTTGTTTCCTTTGTTTATCAGCTCTCTTATCTTCCTAACGACGAGCAGCTGTCCTGCCGAAGCACTTTTCGAATCAAATACATATGCTTCTATTCCTTGTTCAAAGAGAATGCCTTTGGCTACATTGGCACTGTCGTACGAGCCGGATAGCTTTGAAGAAAGCGTAACAATAAAATTCACAACCCCTTTGCTGCACCTGTCAATAAAATCCTGCGGCGAAGGACAGGATGACCTTGCCTGACCTTTGTATGTATTCATTTTAGCAATAAAATCATCGACATCCAAGGCATCGTTATCTATAAATGTTTCTCTCCCCAAAGTCATTGAAAACGGCACTATTTCCACACCGATCTCTTTCCTAAGCTCCAAATTTGTGTCACACCCGCTGTCTGCTACAATTTTGTAATCCATTTTCCATCCTTTTTTAGTCATTTTAGATATCATACAATATTACAGGCTAAATTGATACCCATATAATCATAACCACCCGAAAATAAAAACCGACAGCTGAAAAACCGCCGGTTTTTTGTTTATCTATTATGATTGATACCAATTACAGATAGCTTACAATCAAGTCTCCCACCTGTGTTGTGCTGAAACCCATTTTTCCGACTGACATGCTTTTGATATTTGTGCTGACAGCTTTCTTAATAGCATCCTCAATGGCGGCGGCAGCCTGCTCTTCGCCCAGCTGTTCCAGCATCATCTGGCCTGCCGCTATGGCGGCAAGCGGGTTTATTACATTCTGTCCTGTATATTTAGGCGCGGAACCGCCAATCGGTTCGTACATCGATACCCCTTCCGGGTTTATGTTGCCCCCGGCCGCTATGCCCATTCCGCCCTGAATAACAGCGCCAAGATCCGTAATTATATCGCCGAACATGTTATCGGTAACAATAACGTCAAAAAACTCGGGGTTTTTTACCATCCACATACATGTAGCATCAACATGCGCGTAGTCTGTTTGTACATCGGGATATTCCTTTGCAACTTCGTAAAACGTTCTTTCCCAAAGGTCGAACGCATATGTCAATACATTGGTCTTGCCGCATAGGGTCAGTTTTTTTCTCTTGTTTCTTTTTCTTGTGTACTCAAACGCAAACCTAAGGCACCTTTCTACGCCTTTTTTTGTATTAATGGACTCCTGAATGGCTATCTCATCACAAGTTCCTTTTTTAAGAAAACCGCCGCTGCCTGTATAGAGCCCTTCTGTATTTTCCCTTACTACTACAAAGTCAATATCTTTTGGCCCTTTGTCTTTAAGCGGTGTATCAACGCCTTCATAGAGTTTTATAGGTCTTAAATTTATATACTGGTCAAATGTAAACCTTAAGTTTAAAAGAATGCCTTTTTCTAAAATGCCGGGTTTTACATCCGGGTGCCCTATAGCGCCCAGCAATAAAGCCTGCTTCGATCTTACCTTTGCTATATCTTCATCGGAAAGCAGCTCACCCGTTTTAAGGTACCTTTCTCCGCCGAAATCAAAATACTCAAGATCAACACCAAAGCCAAATTTTGCGCATGCCGCTTTAATAACCTTAACGCTTTCGGCTACAACCTCAGGCCCCGTACCGTCTCCGGGAATAACACCAATACTGTATTTCCTCATTAACCTGCTCCTTTTATGTTTCTAATTAACACTATATACAAAATGCCTACCGCTCGATAATCTTATAACAGTGGTAAAAACATTAAGTCGCTTTTAGAATAATTATTCATTTATATCTTTATATAACATATGCAGCAATAAAAACAAAGCAGATGCTTATGCTTTTTCATCTGTCTATTATAGTTTGTCTGGTTAAGAAGGAACGTCCAGACTCTTTGAAACCCATTCAAACACACCATATAAAAAAAGTCAAGTGGCGTGTGTAATCTTGCATAGAAAATAATTATTATTAAATGTTTTTACATTTTTATATATCATAACTCGTACCCGCTTGCTTGCGATAAAGTTCAGCTAAAGATATAATATATAAAGGATTAATATTTTTTTCTTTTATAATAACACTTGCCCTTAAAAGAGGTGCTTATGCGCAGAGAATATGAACTTGTTTTACATCCGCGCTTAAAACATATCTGCTGCTTTATCGTAGATATCGATTACCGCACTCCGCATCTTCACCGCGAGATTGAACTGAGCCTTATTCTAAGCGGCACTCTTATTGTCAGTACGCAAAGGGAGACAGCGCGGCTGTCTGAAGGCGACCTTGTTCTATTCAATGCAAACCAGGGTCACGAATACAAAGCCGCGGATGCTTCCGCACGTATGCTATGCATACAGTTTTCGCCGCAGTTCTGCCGGGATAGTTTTCCTTCCCTGCAGAATACCCGTTTTAAAGACTTTCGTCTTTGGGAGTATTTTTCGACGTACGAATATAAGCTCTGCCGCGCTATGATGATTGAATTTGCCTATCGTTACTGCCGTGAATCATCCGGGTACAAACTGGAATGTATGGCGCTGCTCTATCTTATAATCAGCAAGCTTTTTAAGTTTATCCCCAGCCAGACTCTGCCCGATGAGGAACTTAACCGTTTGCATGACCGCGAGGAACGTCTTGCCCGCATATTGGATTATATAGATGCCAATTATATGAATAAGGTGCAGCTTTCAGACATTGCCAAAAACGAGAATATATCTACATACTACCTTTCACATTTTTTTACGAAGAATCTTAATCAGTCCTTCCAAAACTATCTGTTGCAAGTGCGTATGCAACGTGCAATCGCTCTTTTAGCGTCTACCGATAAACGTCTGATTGATATCTGTATTGAGTGCGGATTTTCAGACTACCGCTATCTTAACCGGGCGTTTAAAGAACAGTTCGGCTGCACGCCAAAAGAGTACCGCAGCCAAAACAGAAAGGCAACCGATAAGCATCGTTCGGGCGCCCTTTTTTCAGTAGAGCGTTTTTTGCCGGAAGCGGAAATGCTCTTCGCACTTGAAGCACAAAGAGGCTTATATGCAAAGGATTTTTCAGTACTGTCTCAGCTGCTTTTTAAACAAGAATAAGCAACATAATAGCTTTACCACAGCAAACCTAGCATAGACAAATATATAATAATAGTATAGTTTTCAATATAAGAGTAACTGACTGTCATTTTATAGACGAATTATAAAAAACAAAACCAAAAACGAATGCAGGAGGAAGTACTATGAAAAGCTATGAAGATATTAAGAAGATACCTTATAGCGGGTTATCGAGCAAGGATCCGTTTTCGTTCCGCCATTATGACGCCAACGCTCAAATTTTAGGCAAGCCTATGAAACAGCACTTAAAATTTGCCTTGAGCTGGTGGCATACTATCAACGGCAGCGGCGATGATATGTTCGGCGATGACACTATAGACAAATCATTCGGCAAAACCGATGCAATGGAGAGATGCAAGGCCAAAGCTGATTTTGCATTCGATCTTATGGATAAGCTGGGAATCGAGTATTACTGCTTTCACGATGTTGACATTGCGCCTGAAGGAAGAACGCTTGCCGAAAGCACCGACAACCTTCGCAAAATGACCGAATATCTTCTTGATAAGCAGAAACAGCACGGCAAAAAATTGCTGTGGGGCACGGCAAACATGTTCGATGACAAAAAGTATATGGCTGGAGCCGCGACTAGTTGCTCAGCCGATATATTCGCATTAGCTGCGGGAAAGGTTAAGGCTGCGCTGGATGCTACCATTCGGCTTGGGGGCAACGGCTATGTATTTTGGGGCGGCCGCGAGGGCTACGACACGCTTATCAATACCGATGTTGAACTGGAACTTGACAACCTGGGCCGTTTCTTGACTCTTGCGCGTGATTACGGACGGGCGAACGGCTTTGCCGGAGACTTTTATATAGAGCCCAAACCAAAAGAACCGACAAAGCATCAGTACGATTTCGACGTAGCCACCTGCGTCAACTTCCTGCGTAAGAATAACCTCTTAAATGACTTTCGCATGAACATAGAAGCTAACCACGCTACGCTGGCAGGTCATACCTTCCAGCATGAGCTTCGTATGGCACGGGCAAACGGTGTTTTCGGTTCTATCGATGCCAACCAGGGCGACCTTCTTCTGGGCTGGGATACCGATCAATTCCCCACAAACGTATACGAAACCACTTTGTGTATGCTGGAGGTTCTTCAGGCAGGCGGTTTTACCAACGGCGGCTTAAATTTCGATGCAAAGGCAAGGCGCACAAGCAACACTTTTGAAGATATACTGCTGGCGTACATCGCGGGAATGGATGCATTCGCTTTAGGTCTTAAAAAAGCGGCACAGATACTTGAGGACGGACGGCTCACTGACTTTGTTCAGGAACGTTATGCCTCTTATAACGAGGGTATAGGCCGCAGCATTATTGAGGGGCGCGAAAGCCTCGCGTCATTATATGAATATGCAAAGGATAAGGAAAGCTTTCCTGTGCAAAGCGGAAGGCAGGAATATCTGGAAGGAATTTTAAACGACATACTTTTCTCTTAAGGGAGTGGTAATATGTTTCTTGGCGTAGATCTGGGTACAAGCTCAATAAAGCTGCTGCTCGCAGACAACGAGGGACGGATTATCGACCAGCAAAGCGCGGAGTATCCTATCAGTTTCCCTCATGAGCATTGGAGCGAACAAAACCCGGAGGATTGGTGGCATGGCTTTTGCAGTTCGCTTTCAGCCTTAAAAGAGCGGCAAAACATTAAGCGAGTAACTCATATTAGTTTTTCCGGCCAAATGCATGGGTTGGTGCTGCTTGACAAAACAGACCAAGTAATTAGGCCTGCACTTTTGTGGAACGACGGCCGTACGGCTGAGCAGTGCGCATATCTTAACAATGAAATCGGTCGGGATAAGCTTATCTTTTTAACCGGCAACATAGCTCTTACCGGATTCACCGCACCTAAGGTTCTGTGGATACGCAAGCACGAGCCGGAAAGCTTTAGCCGCATAGCACGGCTGATGCTCCCAAAGGATTATATTGCCTATCGTCTTACCGGTGTGTTTGCTACAGACGTATCGGATGCTTCCGGCACTCTCTTCTTTGATGTGAAAAACCGCAAATGGTCAAAGCCCATGCTTGATATTTTGGGAATACGGTTTGAGCAGCTACCCAACGTCTATGAAAGCGGTGAAGTTATCGGTAACGTTTTGGATATGAATGCGTTAGAACTGGGGCTTTCATCGGATACCCGTGTAGTCATCGGAGGAGGAGATCAGGCGATGGGCGCCATTGGCGCGGGTGCAGTGTACGAGGGTGCAGTTTCCATTAATCTGGGCACAAGCGGCGTGGTGTTTATAAATTCCGAAAAGTATGTCCGCAGCGGTGATGCACTGCATTCCTTCTGCAACGCCTGCGGAGCTTACCATTTGATGGGAGTAACGCTATCCTGCGCCGGCTCTACAAAATGGTGGGCAAAGGATGTACTGGAAACAAGCGATTACTCAAAACTTTTTAGTGGATTGTCGAAGTTGCCTATTGATTCTTTAGTTTTTCTTCCTTATCTTATGGGCGAGCGCAGCCCTATTAATGACCCAAACGCACAGGGCATACTCTACGGGCTTAACGCCGGTCATCATCGAGCAGCTGTCACTAAAGCGATTTTAGAGGGAGTGTGCTTCTCGCTGCGTGATTGTGCAGAGACAGCCCGGGCGAACGGTGTATCCATCGCTTCAGCCCGTGTTATTGGCGGCGGCTCCCGCTCCGCGGACTGGCTACAGATTCTCTCAGATATACTGGGGATTCCACTCTCCCTCATAAACACCAGTGAGGGCGGCGGTCTCGGCGCAATCATACTCTGCATGGTAGCAGCCGGCAAGTTTCCTGATGTTCTGTCTGCTTGCGAAGCGCTGATTACGGAAACGCAACGGTTCGAACCGAATATGGAAAAACACACTTCTTATCAATCGAAGTTTGCGCTTTATAAGCAAGTGTATGAACAAAACCGAAACGTTGCCGTTCAAAGCGGCAAAC
>CAZSMH010000081.1:0-6602 GCA_964607965.1 uncultured Christensenellaceae bacterium | reverse complement strand
TCCAGCTTGTCCGCCAAATCGTATGTATTATTCAGCGACAGCCCGGAGCCTAAGCTCTGCAGCCTGTAATGGTCTTCCTCGAGTATCATTACGCTTACGCTCTTATCACTATTGCATATTAAACCGCCGTTTCTGCCCGCCGCCAGCTCGCCGCTTATTATATGCCCTTCGATAAGCACGCGCCGATTAAGTTCGGACAAATCGGCAATATGCGTGTATTCAAATTCGGACGAGACAAGCAGACTTCTTTTTGCGGACTCGTGAACCTTGCTTATATCCTCCGGCGAGCTTATGCGCGAAGGAAAAGGCACATCGCTTATGTTCCTTGCCAGCCTGATACGCGTGGATACAACAACATCGCATTCCGGCGCATTGTCTTTAAACCACTGCATCTATTTTTCCTCCTTCTCAAGAAGCGCTATCTCGTCACGCAATCGCGCCGCTTCCTCAAAATTCTCTGCCGCCACCGCTTCGCGCAGTTTTTGTTTTAAATCGTCTGTTTTGCTCCGTACTGTTTGATCTGTGCCAAAAGCGGCCTTAACCGCATCGCCGGGGCGCTTGCCCGTATGCACGGTATTTAAATGGACTCCCTTTAAAACCGGCTGTATGCTTGACTCAAAAACCTTATAGCAATTAGCGCATCCGAGTTTGCCGGTTTTTTTAAAGTCGGCAAGTGTTGTCCCGCAGATTTTGCATTCTATATCCTGCGTGTCTTCCGTCTCGTAAAAGGCGCTTAAAAAATCGTTAAATGAGAGCCATGGCATCACCGCTATGCTCTTCTTTTTAATGGCGCACTGGGCGCATAAGTGCAGCGTCTGCATTTGACCGTTTACAAAGCTTGTCATATGTACGCTTGCAGTATTTTTAAGACAATTGTCGCACAGCATTATTCTTCCTCCCTGCTAAGCAGCACCATCACAAACTGCTTTAGTATACCTGCCCTTATGTTATCCTTTAGCATTGCCGGACTTGTCAGCGCCTTATCGGAAACCGCCGCGCTCATAAGCATGCCCTCGTTCTTCGTTACCGCGCCGCTTTCCGCAAGCCTGCATATAATATCCAGCGCGTCGCGTTCGGATATTCGCTCTCCTATCCGCTTAGTCATCAGGCGGTAAAGATTGTTAGAGTCATCTATGCGCAAACGCAGCACGCGTATGTAGCCGCCCCCGCCGCGCCGGCTTTCTATTATATAACCCTTATCCGGTGTAAACCGCGTTGCCAGCACATAGTTTATCTGTGAAGGAGCGCAGTTAAAATGCTGCGCCAACTCGTTTCTCTGCAGTTCTATTCTTCCCTCGTACTCGCTCATCAGCTCTTTTATGAATTTCTCTATCGTATCACTGAGTACCGACATAGCCCCGCCTTTCTCTTTTGACTATCTTTGACCTTTAGTGGTATTATACATTCAAAAGTATAAAAAAGCAAGCGCGAATGCGGATTATTTTACTCATTATTTTATGGCAGCACAAAATTAATAAGCCTGTTCCGATTTGGAGCAGGCTTTAGTAAAATACCCTATTTTAAAATCAGCGCAGTTATTTCTTCGACAATGCTTTTATCCTTTTCTAAACACGTAATAAATGCCGCTTTACTGCGGTATTTCCGCCCCGATATCGTTTTTTATATGGTTTATATACGCCTTTGCGCCGCAGAATATGGCTTTTGCGCATTGGAGCTGATAGCTTTCCGTCTGCAGCAGACGCTCTTCCCTCTCGTTAGATAAAAAGCCGCATTCCACTAAAACGCACGGGCAGCTGCCGCTTCTTAATATAAAATAATTTTCGCTTTTGTGAACTCGCGGACGGGGCGGATTTAAAGCAGAATTCAGCTCCTGCTGAATCAGCTTTGCCAGCGTTTCGCCTTGGGCTGATTCGGAAAAGTAAAACACCTGCGGTCCGTGTACCGCCGGGTCCCCGTATTTGTTCATATGTACCGAAATTACTATATCCGCATTTGATTCATCTATTATGCTGCGCCGCCTTGCCATATCGGCGTCCTTTGTGTCCCCCAGCGCGTTTTCATCGCTGCGCGTCATAATAACGCTGCAGCCTTCTTTCTTAAACTGTATTTTAAGCAGCTTTGCTACCGCAAGGTTTAAGCCGTCTTCCTTCACGCCGGTAATACTGCCCACAGCGCCTCCGTCAAAGCCGCCGTGCCCAGCATCAATAACGACTATGGCCTCCTGCTGATTAAAAGCTGTTTTTGTTTCGGGTGATATTGAAAATAAGCCTATAAGTATTCCGGCGATAATAAGAAAGATAATACAACATGCAGAACGGTTCATTTTTTTCCTCCGCTGTTATACTATCTTTATTTTTGTACGAACGCTAAAATTACTTGGAATCAGAACAACATTTTGGACGCCGATGCGTTAAGCCGCAGCGGCTCTTTGCACGGTGCTGCGAAAGAAGCCGCGCAACCTATCATAGCAGCGTTGTCGGTGCAGTATCTTTGTTCGGGCAGGAAAAGCTGCATGTTCTTCTGTTCCGCTCGGCGCGAAAACTCCGCCCGCAGCGCTCCGTTCGCGGAAACTCCCCCGGCTATGCCTATTTTGCTTATGCCTTCCCGCATGGCGGCCTCAAACGTATTGTCTGCAAGATATGATATCGCCTCTTGCTGAAAGCTGGCGGCTATATCCGCTTTGCTGTACTTTTCCCCTCTTTGCTCCAAATTGTGCATATGATTTATAACGGCCGTTTTTAAACCGCTGAATGTAAAATCAAGGTGTGATTCCCCTTTAAACCCGCGCGGATAACTGTAAACGGGGCTGCCTTCCCTTGCCAGCTGCTCCAGCTTAGGGCCGCCCGGATAACCAAGCCCCAGCGTGCGCGCTGTTTTGTCAAACGCCTCGCCCACCGCATCGTCCCGCGTTTTGGCTATAAGGCGGTATTTGCCGTAGCCCTCTACAACCGCTATATGAGAATGTCCGCCGGATACCACAAGGCACAAAAAAGGCGGCTCAAGTTCTGCGCAGGAGATATACAGCGAGCATATATGGCCTTCTATATGATGTACGGGTATGAGAGGTAGATTTAAGTAATATGCCAATGCCTTTGCATAAGCCACGCCTGCCAGCAGCGCACCTATAAGCCCCGGTCCGTCGGTTACGGCAACAGCATCCAGCGCATCAAAGCCTATGCCTGCTTCTTCAAGCGCCCGCCCGACTATGTAAGGCAGCTTTAATATATGGTTCCGGGACGCAATCTCCGGGACCACTCCGCCGTATTTTTCATGTTCTTTTTGTGTAAAAACAGCGCTGCTTAATACCTTCCGCCCTGATGTGACGGCGGCAGCAGTATCATCGCACGATGTCTCCACAGCAAGTACAAGAGCGTCCATATGCTTATAGTATTCCTTTTTCGGCTTTCTTTTTATTGATGTAAACAACGGCTGCCGCTGCCGCATTCAAAACGGCAAAAACCGCTGCAAAAAGTATAAGTATGTTTTTGACAAGGTCAGAAAAGAACTGCTGCGGAACCATCATAATCAATACATCGGTTTCGGGGTTTAAAATCCAAAGATCGTTGGTAAAAAACACATGGTGGAACGCCGTCCAGAACGATGAAAAATCCAGTGCAGCCCATATCCCCAAAGCTGCAAGCGCCGCAAGAAACGCCACCGATACGGAAAGAAACGAACGGCACAGCAAAGACAATGTTTTTCTTCCTTTAAGGAAAAAAGCAACAGCCGCAAGTACAGCCGCAATAATCAGTCCGTATGTACGCACATCCCTTGCAGCGAGGTACAGCGCCCGAACGTCAACCATATGTTCCTTTTCACGCTCCCCGAATACTTCCTGAGTGCTGCCGCCTATCACGGCCTTTATATCAAGGTTGTCGGCTTCGCCGCGGGTATAAGATAAGAGCCTGTTTGTCACCCCTGCCAGATCCTGTTCGCTTATTCCTATTGATTCCGCGGTTTTAAGCTTGCCGTATTCCTGCTTATAAAAGTTCTCGTTAAGCGCAAACGTCTCTATGCTTAAAACGATAAGCGATGCCAGCATAAAAACTGACGCCGCTGCGCAGATAAAAGCGGCAGCAAAGGTTTTGCATAAATTCATGTACACCTCCGCAATATGATAACAATTATTCTAAAAAACCATCCTTCGGATCCGAGCATCTTATATGGTTATTTAATATTTCTTCAAATATTGTTTGAATTTTCTGCGGAAAATAATAGAAAACACCACAATGCCGGGCAGTATAGTAAACAGCGAAATAAAGAAAGCCCATTCAACACCTATATACTCAAGTATGCCTGAAACCAGCATAATGGGACCGGCAATCCAGCATGCTATACGCATCATTTTATCGGCTTCCGCCTTCATTTCTTTTGGATAATCGTTTTTATATGCAGGCCCTTTGCCTGTGATAGCCGAATAAATCGCAAAAACGCCTATTGCTATCGTGAATATTGTCATCATATTGTCAATTCCTGGCATCGTGTCACTCCTTATACTTTGCTTATTATTACACCGTTAGGCGTGTCTTTTATCGTATATCCAAGCGCAGATATTTTGTCCCTTAGAGCATCAGCCTGCGCAAAATCTTTCTTTTCGCGGGCATTCTTTCGCTGCCGCGCGAGTTCCAGTATTTCTTCGGGAATCTCCTCATTTTCGGGTTCAAGCCCCATAACGCCTAACAGAGTGTCAAGCATTTCAAGCGCTTTTAGAGCGCCTTTTGCGTCTCCGTCTTTTTCCAACTCTATATTTACATCTCTTAAGAACTCGAATACAGCTCCTAACGCTTCCGCGGTGTTAAGGTCGTCGTCCATCGCCTGTTCGAAACGCTCTTTGAGCAGCACTATAAGTTCGGCGATTTTCTTCGAATCGGCTGTGCTGCCTGCTTTTGCGATATGTTTAAGTTTGTCCCTGAAGTTCTTGATGCGCGTCATTGCCGAAGCGGCCTGCATTATAAGCTCTTCAGAAAAATTAATAGGGCTTCTGTAATGAGCCGAAAGCATAAACAGCCGAACCACTTTTAAATCGTATTTTCGGGAGATGTCACGCACGGTAAAGAAGTTGCCTTTAGACTTTGACATCTTCTCATTATCCACATTGATATACCCGTTATGCATCCAGTACTTAGCGAACGGCTTTCCCGTAGCAGCCTCAGACTGGGCAACCTCATTCTCATGATGAGGAAAAATAAGGTCCTGTCCGCCTGCATGAATGTCTATGGTTTCGCCCAGATATTTCATGCTCATAGCGCTGCATTCTATATGCCATCCGGGGCGGCCTTGCCCCCACGGGCTTTCCCAGCTTACCTCTCCGGGCTTAGCGGCTTTCCACAGTGCAAAATCCCCCGGATTTTTCTTTTGCTCAAAGACATCTATTCGCGCTCCTGCCAGCAGTTCGTCCATTGACTGTCCAGAGAGTTTTCCGTACCCGGGGAAGCTTCCAACATCAAAATATACATCCCCTCCGACCTGGTATGCGTGCCCATTTTTTATTATCATTTGTATAAGAGATATTATATCCTCTATATGCTGTGTTGCCCGCGGATGCACGGTTGCTTCTTTTATGCCAAGCGCCTGTGCGTCTTTGAAATACTCGGCAATAAACCTCTCGCCAAGAGAAAAAAGCGTAACATTCTCTTTTTTCGCCCTCGCTATCATTTTATCGTCAACGTCGGTAAAATTCTGCACGAACGTTACCTTGAAGCCTTTATATTCAAGATAGCGGCGCAAAGTATCAAAAATAATAAACGGCCGCGCGTTGCCGATGTGAAAGAAATCGTACACCGTAGGCCCGCAAGCATAAATTTTTGCTTTGCCGGCCTCTATAGGAACAAACTCTTCCTTTGTTTTCGTCATGGTATTAAAAAGTTTCAATTGAGTACCTCTCTTAACCGCATCATTATAATATATCTTGTGTCTAGCCGTCAATGAAACGATAAGCTACTCCCCTTTGTATTGCTGCCATGACCGGTAACCGCCGGCTAAATCGTATACTTCTTTTACGCCGGAGTTTATAAGCGTCTGGGACGCCGCAACGCTTCTGTTGCCGGAAGCGCAGTAAACAAGTATCTTGCTGTATCCCGATATTTCGTCAATCCTCTGCGCAATCTCCGTATGCGGTATAAGCAAAGCGCCCTTTATATGCCCGCTTTCGTATTCTTGCTGAGTCCGCACATCCAGCAGCAGATAATCTCCCGTCATCGCCTCCTCGAAGCCGGCAGCATCGACGCGTGTGTATATACCCTCTGCTTTATACTCCATTACAAAAAGCGTACCTGTCTTTTCTTTTCCGTCGGCGCTTATCATAATACTGTACTCGCCTTCATTTACTGCCTTTACCTCTGCCGCGGCCTCGCCATAACCCTGCGCTTCCGCATCAAAATCCGGCAGTGATATATGCAGGTCCCCGTCGGCACGGTATATAAGCCTTACAGTTTCTCCCCGGAAAACATGCAGTTTTGACAGGTCATTGCCAAAATAAATAGTACGGACACCCTGTTGCAGCTCTCCGTCTGCCTGTTGTTTTGTTGTATCAACTGAACTGCAGCCTGCAAGCGCCAGCACTGCTAATATCAATAATATCCTTTTCATTTGCCTGCTCCTCTGCTTTTTTATAATGCCCTTTTTATGCCGCCCTTAAAAAT
>CAZSMH010000080.1:0-7075 GCA_964607965.1 uncultured Christensenellaceae bacterium | reverse complement strand
AATAAAAAAGCCAAAGCTTATTTGCCTTGGCTTATCAGCATTTTTTATTATTACAGCGTCATTATCCAGCCAAACTCGTCTTTCTCCCGGCCGTATTGTATACCAGTAAGTTTGTCATAAAGCTGCAGTGTAAGCTTGCCCATGTTGCCATCTGCAACGGTGATGTATTTGTCTTCCCAATTAAGGCCTCCAACCGGGGATACAACAGCCGCCGTACCCGTTCCGAAAACTTCTTCGAGTCCGCCGGATTTGCTTTCTTTAAAGATGTCTGAAATTTCAAGGCGTTCCTCACGCACGTTGATGCCGAACGTTTCCCTTGCAAGGCGAATTACGGAATCCCGCGTGATGCCGGGCAGAACGCTGCCTGTAAGAGGAGAAGTATAAAGCTCTCCTCTTATTTTAAAGAATATGTTCATCGAGCCTACTTCTTCAACGTATTTTCTTTCAACGCCGTCCAGCCACAGCACTTGGGAATAACCCTTTTTGGCTGCCAAATCAGACGCAACAAGGCTGGCTGCATAGTTGCCGCCGGTTTTTACAGCTCCTGTGCCGCCGACTACGGCACGCACGTATTCATCCTCCACATATATATCAATAGGCTTAAGCCCCGATGCATAATAAGCACCTACGGGTGAAAGTATTATATAAAACAGGTATTCATTGCCCGGGCGGACGCCAAGATACGGATCCGTTGCTATTATTGTCGGGCGGATATAAAGCGATGTGCCTTTAGAACTTGGAATCCAGTCCTGTTCTATTTTTAAAAGTTCGCAAAGCGCTTTGAGCGCAAAATCTTCATCAATGCTTGGTATGCATAACCTCTTTGCAGACGAGTTTAATCGGGAAATGTTATCCCATGGCCTAAAGAGGTTGATACTGTTTTGTTCCGTACGGTAGGCTTTCATTCCTTCAAAAATCGTTTGACCGTAATGAAGCACCATACATGCCGGGGAGAGCGAAAAATTTTCATACGGACGAATCTGCGCATCATGCCATCCTTTTTCTGTACTGAAAGGTATAGTCAGCATATGGTCGGTAAAAATTCTGCCGAAGCCCAGTTTTGTTTCATCCTGCGGCTTTTGTTTCTTTTCTTTTGTTTTATTAACCGTCAGATTCATTTTGTGTATCTCCTAATATAAGCTGTTTTTGTAACCAGAAATTTTATTGTATTGTATACCTCATAAACCGTATAGTCAACATTATAAGCCCCACAAATTATTAAATGATATAATCTTTTATATGCATATCATGCCTATGCAAAACATACCAATACTGTTATAATAGCAGAACAATATGCAGGAGAAGATTGACTTATGAGTATTTTGGAAGCGATAGTGCTTGGCATTGTTCAGGGCTTAACGGAGTTTCTGCCGGTATCGAGCAGCGGACATCTTGTGCTGCTGCACAACGTATTCGGTTTGGCGGAGCCGCAGATATTTTTTGACACAATGCTTCATCTCGGAACGCTTGTGTCTGTGATTATCGTAATGCGGAAACAGATTATTTCGTTATTTAAGCCGCCTTTCTATCAAATGGGCTATTTAGTAGTTGCAACAATACCCGCCGTAGTATATGCACTTTTTCTCAACGACTTTGCAGAAAGCACATTTACCGGTTACCTGCTTGGCTATTCATTTCTTTTAACTGCACTGCTGCTTACTGCAGCGGAGATAATTGCCGCAAAAATGAGGAAACGCCGTGAAATAAAGACCGGCATCGCAGCCGTGATGGGACTTATGCAGGTTGTCGGCACACTGCCCGGCGTTTCTCGGTCGGGCTCGACTATCGCAGGAGGTCTTATGTGCGGTGCAGGCCGTAAGCAGGCCGCGGCCTTTTCGTTCCTGATGTCAATACCTGCAATTATCGGCGCTGTGCTGTTTCAAGGTATTAAAATTATAAAACAACCAATAATAGAATTTCAATGGCTGCCTACAATTATAGGTACCGCGTGTGCCGCGGCAGCAGGTTATTTTGCAATAAGGTTTATGCTGGCGCTGATAACCCGGAAACGGTTATACGGATTTGCCGTTTATGTGGCAGCGCTTGGCATTTTTGTACTGTTGGACAGATATATACTCGGGCTTATCAACTGGGCGTGAAATAGCATTAAGGAGGCTCATAAATGATTGATTTTAGCTTTGAGCCGTACAGGCACCAAATGGCTGAGACCTTAAAGAGCTTTTTAAAAATAAAAAGCGTAAAGGATTCTGCATTGCCTAATATGCCCTACGGCAAAGGCATTTTTGATGCGCTGATGTTTATTCAAAGCACGGCTGAAAAAATGCATATGGAGTGCGTCAACCTGTTTGGTCATATGGCATATGTGGATTTCGGGGACGGCGATGAAATGCTCGGAATTTTAACCCATATTGATGTTGTGCCGGAGGGGGACGGCTGGACTATGGGTGCTTTTGAGGGAATAGAAAAGAACGGCAGGATATACGGACGCGGAGCAATAGACAATAAAGGCCCGGCGATAGCGGCACTGTATGTATTAAAAGTCTTAAGTGATAACTGCGTACAGCTTAATAAAAAGGTTCGGCTGATTTTTGGCGCAGACGAGGAATCCGGCTGGGACGACATCGAATTTTATAAAAAGCACGAGCCTCTGCCGGATATCGCCTTTTCTCCCGACGGGGAATTTCCTGTCATTAATGCCGAAAAAGGGCTTTTGCATACGGAACTAACGTTTAATACTGATAAAGACTCGCCCATAATAAGTTTTAGTTCCGGTACATGCGTTAATGTTGTGCCGAATAAAGCTGAGTGTGTTATGTCTGTTCCCTTTGATATAATACAAAACAGCATGCGCAGTTACATATGTCCTATCGGCGGGCAGATCAGCAGCGAGGATATAGGAAACGGGCTAGTCAGGATAAAATCTGCAGGCAAAAGCGCACACGGTTCGCGCCCGCATAACGGAATAAACGCTGCGGCATCACTTCTTGCATATATCAGCTCGCTCTCACGTTATGGATATAAAGACGAGGGTTTTGATGTGCTGGCAGAAAAAATCGGCATTCATTATTACGGTGAGCCAATCGATCTTGATGTATCCGATAACTCGGGAAGGCTTACGTTTAACCTGGGAGTTCTGTCGAAAAAAGATAATGCGATAAAAGCATTATTGGATATAAGGTATCCCATATCTTATACCAGAAAACAGGTTGAAGAAAAGCTGGAAAAACATTTTTCATTATTTAATATCCGGCGTTTGCATGCGCTGGAGCCTCATTTTGTACCCGAGGACAGTTTGCTTGTAGAAACGCTAAAACAGGCATATACCGAAGTTACAGGTCAGCCTGCGTACTGCAAAGCTGTGGGAGGAGCAACTTATGCGCGCGCTTTTGATAATGCAGTTACATTCGGACCGCTTTTTCCGGGAAAACCCAGCGTAGAACATGGACCTGATGAATACATAGAAATTGATACGCTTATAAAAAACGCTCAGATAATGGCCAATGCGATAATAAAGCTTTGCGGGTAGCACGCTTTGAGAGTATGGGGATTAATAAAAAAAGAAGACATCATTATTTCTGAAACAACGCTGGATGCAATAAACTTTGAAGCCGCAGTCGATTTTGTATGTTCATCCTTTGATTTATCAAGACCAATAATTTGCGCAAAACACTTTTCTGAAATAGAAGCGTTTTCAAGAACCGTGTTCTTTCCTGATGATTTTGTTGACAGGGTCACATTTGATTCTTTAGAAATAGAAATAATTGGCGGCATAAATAAAGGCTGAAATCTAATAACTCCTTTGCATTTTGCGGATAATAAAACCGAAAGGAGTTGATTGACTTGAATATCGTTGCAATGATATTGGTGATAATTGGCGCAATCAACTGGGGGCTTATAGGGTTTTTCCAGTTTGACCTTGTCGCCGCAATATTTGGCGGACAGTCTGCTGTCATATCCAGAGTCATCTACGCATTGGTTGGCCTCGCCGGTCTTTGGTGCATAATGCTGGTACCGCGGGTCAGGCACAGAGAGAAATAAATGGGAGTTTAAAAAGCGGCGTTTCATGCCGCTTTTTTTGTCTGTGTGAACAATTTCAACGCCGCAATCAGCGGCGTTTTAAATCAGTCTTTAAAATAAATGCGGGAAGCAGCTTTATGACGCGTTACTACGGTCATATGCCTGTTCCGACGACTATATAAAGACCCATCAAAAGGAGTATGAATCCTGCCGCAACCAGCTTTTTCATCGCGTCATTCCTTTCCTTCCGGCAAAAGCGGAAATTACTTTCTTAATAGTATAATCGCAAAAAATTGTAATAAGTAAACACAAAAAAAATTATTTAATTTACTGTTAATCGAATATTATTATTGGTAACAGTTATGAAATATTTTTGCTGATGATAAGAAATTTGCGCAAAAATTAATGGTAGTTTATAATACCGCTATTAATATGAGAAGAAACCTAAATATATTATTTGCTTGGTTTTATCGGAGGGTAAACGCATGATTTCCAAACATGAGGTGCTAGACACCATAAAGATGATAGATACTGAACACCTTGACGTGCGCACGATAACGATGGGCATATCGCTTAAGGATTGTATCAGTGCAGAAGCAAAGGTATGCTGCGAAAAGATTAAAAGCAAGATTTTTTTAAAAGCCAAAGATTTAGTTCGTGTCGGCGAAGATATTGAACGTGAGTACGGTGTGCCGATTGTCAACAGAAGAATATCCGTAACGCCAATATCCGAAATTGCTGCCAGCAGCGGTCTTGACGATTATACTGTTTTTGCTTCAGCTCTGGATGAGGCGGCGCGGGATACGGGCGTCAATTTTATTGGCGGTTTCGGCGCGCTCGTTCACAAAGGTGAGACAAACAGTGATGCCGTGCTGCTTGCATCTATCCCTTCGGCATTATCATCAACCGACCGCGTATGTTCATTTGTTAATGTAGCCAGCACCCGTACAGGCATCAATATGGATGCGGTAGCAAAAATGGGGCGGATTTTAAAGCAAACCGCACAATTGACTAAGAATAGCGGTGGTATCGGTTGTGCAAAGCTTGTTGTTTTTGCTAACGCTATTGAAGACAATCCATTTATGGCCGGCGCTTTTTGCGGCGCCGGAGAACCGGAGTGTGCAATAAATGTCGGCGTAAGCGGGCCGGGCGTTGTTAAGGCTGCACTCGAGAAAGTAAAAGGAGCAAGTTTTGACGTGGTTGCGGAAACAATAAAGAAAACGGCGTTTCGTATTACGCGTGTAGGGCAGCTTGTTGCCAAGGAAGCCGCAGAACGTCTTAGGGTGCCTTTTGGAATTGTTGATTTGTCTCTGGCTCCGACGCCGGCAATTGGAGACAGCGTTGCGCGGATAATTGAAGAAATAGGCGTTGATGTATGCGGTATGCATGGCACAACTGCAGCTCTTGCGCTGCTTAACGATGCCGTTAAAAAAGGCGGTATGATGGCATCTTCTCAGGTCGGCGGACTTTCCGGAGCTTTTATACCGGTCAGCGAAGACGAGGGAATGATAGAAGCCGTCCAAAAAGGAGTGCTTTCTCTCTCCAAGCTTGAAGCAATGACTGCTGTTTGTTCGGTCGGGCTTGACATGGTAGCAGTCCCGGGCGATACTTCGGATGCCATGCTTTCGGCTATTATTGCAGATGAGGCTGCCATAGGCGTGATTAACGGCAAAACAACGGGTGTTCGTATTATTCCGGTACCGGAAGCTAAGGTGGGTGAGTGCATAGAGTTCGGCGGACTTCTAGGGCGTGCAGTAGTTATGGATACAGGAAAAAGCTGCTGTGAGCGGCTGATAGCCAGGGGAGGTCGTATTCCTGCACCGCTTGCCGGCATCAGAAACTGAAGTTGACTTTTTATATGTTTATTTGTAGAATATCAAAGCGTACGCGAAAGTACATTTATTAAGTTCCCGTAGCTCAGTAGGATAGAGCGTTCGCCTCCTAACCCGATGAGTTTAAGGGCAAAAATAGAATATTGAGTCTCCGTACCTCACCAGGATAGAGGGCCCGCCTCCTAACCCGCTGGGATATAGGACAAAAATACACAACGAGCACCCGTAGCTCAGTAGGATAGAGCGCACGCCTCCTAAGCGTGAGGGGTTCCGACGCCTGGGATGCATAAAAACCGAATAAACTTTGCATAAGTTCCCGTAGCTCAGTAGGATAGAGCGTTCGCCTCCTAAGCGAAAGGCCGCGCGTTCGAGCCGCGCCGGGAACGCCAAAAGCCGTAAAATAAAGGGTTTTGCGGCTTTTCTCTTTTTAAAACTTCTTTTCTGCGCTGAAAATGCTCTTTACATCTCCATGCATAACCGTATGTTTCTTGCTAACAGGATTCGAACCGTTTTTGCTCTTCTGCTAATAATTTTTGCAGGTCTGCTAATACGATTTTGCGCCTTTTATGCAGCTTACTTGATAAGCTCAGCAAGAGCATTAGCAAGCTCGGGAGATCTCTGCAGCTGCTCGATCAGCGTCTTGATATCCAGCACATTCTCCTGCGGCGGCTTCACGTCACGCAGATCCGGATTGGCATAGAAAGCGGCTTCAAATTTCTGTGCGTTAAGCTTCCTGTCTTCGTCCAAGATATGCGCATAGACCTTGGTGATCATATCGATCTCCGCATGGCCTGTGTCGCCCTGCGTTGCCTTCAGATCACCCTTGTTGAGCTTCAGCTTATAGGTTGTGCTGGAATGCCGTAACGAGTGGAAAACTACGTTAGGCAACCCGACACGTTCTCTGAGCCGCTGAAAGGATTCCGTAATCACTCGGTCTTCACAAGGCCTGCCGCTGTTCATCGGTATCACAAGGTTATAATCCTCGTATTCGTCCTGAAGCAGTTCCTTTAAAGTGTTCTGCTTTTCCCTGAACTCTCTGAGGATATATGCGACGGTCTTAGGCAGCCATACCCTGCGTACACTGGACTGAGTTTTCGGTGTCTTCAATACTACCACAGTCGTCGGATTTTTCTTGACCGATGGGAATATGCGAATGATGTCCTTTTGATCGAGAGTTTTAATCGCTTCCAAGGATGCGCGCTGCAGTTCCTTATCGATATAAACGTAGGCATCATCTCTCGCGATATCTCCGTCATCGATATGCA
>CAZSMH010000079.1:3176-7421 GCA_964607965.1 uncultured Christensenellaceae bacterium | reverse complement strand
CAGCCAGTCTTTATATTCAGGCTTTAAGTCGGGGCGGCCCAATACCTTCAATAACTCCTCCGCCAACTCATTGACGGTTACATTGATACCTGACGCACAGTTGTATGCCTCGCCTTTAGTGTTGTCTGTTACTGCTGCGAATAAATTGGCATTAGCGCAATCCTTTACATATGTGAAAGAACGCTCCTGCGACCCGTCTCCGAATATCGTCGGGTTTTTGCCTTCCAGTATAGCTCTTGAAAAAATCGCAATAACCCCGCCGAATTCTCCGGATTCCTGACGCGGCCCATATACATGGAAATACCGAAGTACGGTAGTATTCAATCCGTATAAATGGTCGAATGTTTTTACATACCGCTCGCCCGCAAGCTTACTTACTCCATAATAAGAAACGGGAGATAGCGGATGCGTTTCGTCCTGAGGCGTGATTTGAGCCTCTCCGTAAACAGATCCAGTCGAAGCGTGTACAAACTTCTTTACGCCCTTATCCCGCGCAAGCTCAAGCATATTGAAAGTGCCTTCTCCGTTTACCTTCAAATCTAACCGCGGATCGCGTATACATACGTTTTTCTTTGATGCCGCCTGATGGAATATTACATCGACTCCGTCAAAATGCTTTTTCAGTGTTTCATAATCCGTAACATCACAGCGAACGCTTTTAAAACGGGGGTTTTTTTCAAATTGTACAATGTTTTCTTCTTTGCCAGAAATAAAACTATCGATGCTAATAACATCAATACCCGTATCCAGTAGCTCTTCTATCACGTGGCTTCCAATAAATCCAGCACCGCCTGTGACCATCGCTTTCGAATACCTGCGGCAAATATCATTCTTAATACTCTTTATATCCATTTTTTTGTTATTCCCTTTCTTCGAGATATTATAATATAAAAGTAATTAGATATCAACAAATTGTATATACCGGTTCTACTCGTGTAAATTGCAAGTATAATTTCCTGCAATAAGTATCCAGTCGTGAAGTTCTGCTCTTGACTCATTATTATCACCTCGGTTTCTTTGTTGTTACAATTTCAGTGTAACTGTTCGTGATCATTGATGTGTCATCCTTTTTATATTTTGGGCAATTCATTTTACAACCTTACACTTATCACAAGCGGGCAGTATCGCGTGAACTGTAACATGATATCTCTCACCGCTATAATACTTGGTTCTTCAGTGGAAGACGTTGTAGGCGGTGCAAAAGGCGGCTTTGCAACTTTAGCTGCACCATGCTGTGGCAGTCAAATATCTCAGCAGATAAGGCTTTTCGATGTTTCTATTTAAAAAAATATAGGTTAATCTTCCTTAGAATCTTTAACTCTCCATCATCTGCGCAAAGATTTCAGCAAGCTTCGGGTCAAATTGCGTACCTGCTTTTGCCCGTATCTCTTTGATTGCAGCCTCTTTTGTTTTGGCTTTTAAATTACGAGATTCGTGAACCATTCTGTCGTAGCTTTCTGCAATAGAAAGTATCCTTGCCAGGAACGGAATTTCCTCTCCCTTCAACCCTTTCGGATAACCGTTTCCGTCCCATTGTTCATGATGAGCCAGCACCGATTCAGCGAGATCTATTGTACTGTCAAACACGTTAAGTGTACGGAACCCAATGCTGGTATGTTTCTTAACCTCTCCAATCTCCGCATCATTTAAGTGATAGTTTTTATTAATAAGTTTAGGCTCCAGCGCAATCTTTCCTATGTCATGCAGATATCCAAGGGTTTTCAGCTTTTGTATCTCCGCTTCGGGCAAATTAAGCTTTTTTCCCATTTTTACACACAAATCGCTTACATGCTGCGCGTGGTCTTTCTCTCTGTCGCTGTTCTCATGCAGCGTTGCAACAATAGCGGCAATTGTGCTGTCTTTTAATTTATCCCGCTCAAGCGTTTTTGCAGTATACATTTTTTCTTCAGCGTTTGCCATAACCATGCTGATATCCTGTGATATATCCGTCTTGGCATCAAGCCCCACTGATATGCTTCCCTTTATGGATTTTACGTTTTCTTTGGCGAATTGCTCCTTTATTCTTTTTGCTACAGACTCTGCATCATTAAGAGCGGTATTAGGCAATAGCAATATAAATTCGTCACCGCCCCAGCGCGCGATAATATCATCCGCCCTGCAAACATTCCTCAATACTTTTGCTGTTTTTTTCAAAAGTTCATCGCCATACGCATGCCCGAATATATCATTTGTAAGTTTAAGACCGTTGACATCAGCCATGATAATAGAAATCGGAAGGTTTCTTTGCGTATCCAGCCGTATTATTTCCTCTTCAAAAAATCTTCGGTTGTACAAGCCCGTCAAAGAATCATGAAAACTTAAATACTTTATCGATTCTTCAGCTCTCCTGCGTTCTGTAACATCAAGAAATGTAACAACCGCTCCTACAATTTTTCCGTCTTTCAGCTGCGGATATGAGTAATACTCTATATCAAACGATGTGCCGTCCTTCCTCCAAAACACTTCATCATCCACGTGTGCCCCTCTGCCCGTTTTTAAAGCTTTAACGATTTTGCATTCTTCGATTGGCATCTTAGAGCCGTCTTTATAACTATGATGTATATGCTCATGCATATTCTTTCCTATCAAAGAATTAAGTCTTTTGTATCCTAGCATATCAATGCAGCTCTTATTACAAAAAGTACAATTACCGTTTGTATCAATACCGTAAATAGCCTCGGCTGTCGAATCCAGAATCAGATGCAGCTTTTCCTTATTCTCTTCCAGTTCTTTGTTTGTATCCTTAAGCTCAATCTCGCCTTCTTTTCTGATAATAGCGTTCCATACTCCATTCATTAATAGAGTAATTTCATAAACATCATTTTCATCATAATCGTCCGGTTTATTTGCCAGCCCAACCACAGCAACAATACTTCCATCCATAATAATCGGTACAGACATAAAATTTTTCAGTTGGACATGCCCTTTTGGCAATCCTTTTTTCAACGGATTAGCGTCACCGTAATGGTTCTCTATTATCGGCTTTCCCTGCCTTACTACCTCTCCCCATAAGCCGGTTTTTGAAAGCTGATACCTATACTGCTTGTCCGCAACTGTGCATTCTTTCATTACGCCTTTTGTCCACGAATTCAGCGTAAATTCTTCTGTTGCCTCATCGTACAAATAAATATATCCATGCTGGCTTTCAGTAAGCTTAAGCGCTTCATGAAGAACGTAATCAAGCTCCTCCTGCCTGTCAAAAAAGTCCCGCGTTATCACATCTGCCAATATCATATGACGATAAAGCACCTTTTCCTGTCTTTTTTGATTTCCGTGCTCCTCTGTAATGTCTCTGATATAAGCCCCGACGCCAAATTGGCCATTAAGCATCCTTACCGGGAACTTAGTTGTACTATAGATTCTGCCTTTCCATTCCACGCTATCCACAACGCGCGTTAGCTTTTCTAGTGCCTCTGCATCTGATTGCCGGCGGAAATCAGCAAACTTATCGTCAAATAACAAGTAGTCATCAAACCCTATTATTTCTTCTTCTGTTTTATTATAAAAATCTTTAAACGTTTTGTTTGCAAATACGTATTTGCCGTTTTCATCTTTTAGGTATATCAGCCTCTCATCATCTGCATCCATAAATGTTTTCTGCAGTACATTATTATTCTCTATTTTTTTATATGCCGATTTAAGGTTTATATTGCTTATCCTTAATTTGTTAAGAATAATAAGCAGTATAACTATAACCGCTAGTCCGGCGAAAATAATTATAAATGTTGTCCTTTTTTCTCTTTCTTCCAAAACCAGCGTTTCGGTTATATCATGTATTATGGAAAATAAAACATCATTGTTTCTGAAATTTACCTTGTGTGAAAATACTTCGACTGTACGGATATCGCCGTTTTGAAGTCTGTGCTCAAAAATAAAGTGATTGCTGTTTTCGCTGACTGCAGACTGCATTTTTGCAGCTGTTCCCTGAGGTGGAAGCGTATTAATTTGATTAATGTTCATTGTTTCCAGCTGTTCTTTTGAATACCCGTAAAACAAAGCAGCGGCATAGTTTGCGTATAGTATTTCACCGGTTTCCGGCGCAATAAGCATCATAACCATGCCATGTTCTTCAAACAGATCGGGTAAATCAGTATCTGTAATGGAATCAGCCTTCCCTGGTGTCGGAAAAACCATAACCAAACAAATAAATACAAAAACAACGATAACTTTTTTCATTAAAAATCTCCTGTGTATACTGCTATGAACAAATGCTGTTAATAGTGTATCGTATGTAGTAAAATAATC
>CAZSMH010000079.1:0-3076 GCA_964607965.1 uncultured Christensenellaceae bacterium | reverse complement strand
GGCTTCTTATAAAAGAAGCCCCTCACCGGCTTGGAGGTTATGTCTGCGACCTTTCCGCCATCTGTATCGCCTCACGAACAATATTACCGCAGTTCCTTGAAGAAACACCGCCCCAGCCTTCGCTGCTCACGATGTTATCAACACCAAGCCGTTTTGCGATTTCTTGTTTTAAAGGTTCCGACATTAACTTGCGTCTAGACATTTATAACCTCCGTAATATTTATTCGGGCAGTCCTGCCCAGATTAGTATGCCCGCATTTTATATATTTCTGATACTTAACAATAATAATTATGCAGTGCATTTACTTTTGTTATAGATTTCGAGGTTAAAAATAAATCATTCCGGCTTTTTTACTGCAATTCAAAATTGAATCAACGTATAAGAGATGAAAATAAGATTATTTTTTAAATAAGCACAGCAAACATAGGTAAATACCTATGCTTGCACACGTTTAAGTTAATGAAGTGTTCGCCATTGTCAAGCCGCGGCAGCCCAGTCGTCAAGCCCTTGAAACACGGCCTCTTTTGTCTGACGGCAGATTTCGGGAAGTGCACCGCCCCAAGCTTTTTCCGCTGCGTCAAAGCCTTTTTCGATAGCTTCCTTTAATTCGGCAAGCTTTGAAGCATCGCCGCCGGAAACACTTTTTGCGAATTCTATAATCCTTTCGGATGTCTGCTTAACGCCCCAATAACCGTCCTCGGATATGTCCTGCTGCGCCTTAAGCCTGGTGGCTTCGTCAACCTGCAAATTCTCAAAGTAACCTTTTATATTGCCATTGTACTTTTTGAAAATCTGCGCATAACTTAAACCCTTGCCTTCGCCCGTTTTCACGCTCTGCATCGTCAAAAGGTTCTCGACTACGCTCTTTAAACCTGCATACTTAGCTTCTGCCTTAAGGCTTATTTTGCCAAGAGATGCTGAATCTTTTGTATAAAGCTTGTTTTTGCTATCCGTCGGCAAAGACTTTTCAAAAACGGCGGCTTCCTCATCCATACCGTTTACGGCAGCGATATTTTTTTCAGCGTTCTTTGCTTTGTCCATATTGACAATGCCGCTTTGCGGTGACGGCTGAACCGGATTAATTGCCATAATAACGCCTCCTTTTCTGTACATATACTATATATCGTCATTTTTTGTTGCAAGCTTAAAGCCTTCTTCTTATTTTACCGTTATAGCAATAATTACAATAGTATAATTACTTTTTTGCATTGAAATGTATACCGCCGTATTTCGGCATTTTTTGCAAAACTTTTTAAAAACGGCTGCGGATGCGATGCGTATTTGCATTTTCTCTCCGCAGCCGTTTAGGTCTTAGTCTTGCGTCTACCAGCCGTACAGTACTTTATAATCCCATTTTAATATAGGAATTAATGTGGCAACATCTTCGTCAATTTTCTTCTTTTCATCCGTTCCGTCGTACATATAAGCATCGCCCTTACCTTTTTCCAGATTATAATCAAGAAGATATAAAATACGGTTATCACTCATCGGATAGAAGTTCTGATACACATCGTCCGCTATTTTTACAGGTTTTTCCCCATTATATAGTTTTAATGTGCCGTATTGCTTTTCTTTATTATAATCTACAATATATACAAGCGTTTCTGTATTATCCGGGCATCCGACACGGTATATGTATACATCGTCATCAACGCTGTTTTTATTCATATACATTTCGCCGACAGATTCTTTTACGTCTTTGAAGTATATAAACGAATCAGATTCATTGAAAAACCATAATTCCGAATATACATCCTCATCGTAAACCGAAGGTTTACCAACCGTTCCTTCCTCTATGAGTATTTGATATAAATCGCCGTATCCTTTTTCTTCTGAGTAATCGTCAATAAAATAAACGACGGTACCGGAATCGTTTACATTAAAGCTCATACCGGATTCCTGCTCAACCGCAGTTTCTGCTGACTTTACTGCTATATATACATCGTAGGAAGAATACATTGCTGCATCCAAAAATTCTGAGACTTCGTAGGCAGCAGATATTTCTGAGAGCTTTTTCTTTGATATGTCCGATTTGTTATACTTGCTGTAAATAATAACAGGACTCTTTGTCCCAATAGTCTTGTATGAGTTATACGAATCTGTAATTACTTCTTTTTCGCTGCCATTATAATAATACAGTATGCTGTTTGTTTGGGTTGTTGTTTCATTTGCCAGTGCATCTCTTAAGCTGTCCCTGGTCAGTTTAGCCTGATATAAATCATACTGTTGCCTGTATGATTCATACTGCTCATTATATTCATCACACGCTGCATAATACTCATCCCAAGTTCCATAATTGTCCCATGAAGGATAGACAGGTTCTGTCGGCATCTGCATAGAAGCATCGCTGCCGGCCATATCGTCTTCTACATAGTCCATTAAATTTGATTGGTTCTCTTCAGACTTTAAATAATATGCTTCGCCGGTTTCGTATACTTTTAGCACATTATTAACATCGGAATCGATTTTTTCTTTATCTTCCGAGCCCTTCTTCACATAAAATGAACCGTCCTTTAAATAGTATACTTTGTCCAAAGCATCCGACACATATACTATAGAAGAGTCGCTGTCTATTTTTTCTTCATCGTATTCGTTTGAGCTGTCTGCCGAATATAAGATTCCTTCAGAAGTCTCATATATAACTTTTGAGCCAGCTTCATCAATATAGTATCTGGTTACCTCTTCATCTATCTTGCTTTTGTCATCAAGATTGTGCACATATAGAATTCTGTCAGTGCCTTTAACATAGTATACTTGTGAAGCATCCCGATTAACCCTGTATGACCGAATATCAGAATCTATTTTTATAGGATCGTCGCTGGATTTTAAGTTTCTGCAGTACAGCGTTATCCCGTTATTATAATCGGTAACTTTATCCGGATAAAATAAAGTGCTGCCATCCTCGCTTAAAGCAATAAAGTAACTTAGCGAGCTGGCTTCATTCGCAGACAATTTGTCTTCATATAAATCACTGGTAAGTTCCTTGTTTTCCATAGATGATAAGGATGTATAGTTTATCTCGTTATCCTTCAGGTAGAAGAGAACGCTTTGGTCTCCGCCGCCTCCAATAAGCAA
>CAZSMH010000078.1:0-7873 GCA_964607965.1 uncultured Christensenellaceae bacterium | reverse complement strand
CTTATCAATTACATTTTATGTCAGACTCGACCCCAACACTTGACATAGAGCCATTTCCAGCCCAAACAGTTGTATATACATAGCCAGGGGCGCAGTGGGCTATGTGCATGACTAACTAAAGTTATACTTTGCCGATTATAATGAGTATTCCTGCAGCAATCGCAACCAATTGCGAAATAATAGCCGGTATGCTTATGCCAAGAAGCGGAAGTGCGCCGAATGCAATCAACCATATGCCTAACAATATTAAACCAATTTTGAGCAAGTTCTTCATCTATTTGCTACCTCCAATAGTATATTACCGCTGAACCCGAAGCGCCCCAAACTAAGCTGATACTTATATATATTATTATCTTACAACATTATTCAGGCTTGTTCAATGTATTTATTGTTATAAACTATAAAAAAAAGGAGCCGTTTTGAAAGACTCCTTATTCTTATATCATTATGCTCTTACCGGCACTTTCTTAAGCCGTGCAAAACGCGGCAGTCCGTCTTCAAATTTCAGATTTGTATCGCCCGCTATCAGCGGCATAGCATAGTCAATATACTCTTGTTTTAAACCGATGCCGTCCGTGGTTATCCACTCGTCCGGTATCTTTTTTTCCTTATTTGCAACTTCATTAAGTCCGATAAGCTTTGTGCTGCATTTATATACGCTGCCAGGCTCTCGCTCGAAGGCTACCATAAGGTCTGTCTTGCCTTCTGCCGCGGCTTTCACGGCAACCTGCCCCGCATTGAACGCTTCGCTTATGTCAGTCATTGAAGCCATATGCGCAGCGCATCTTTGCAGCAGGCTGAACTCAATGGCCCGCACCTTAGCGCCCGTCTCCGCACGCACAAAATTCGCCAGTGTATATGCCAGCCCGCCAAGCTGCGAATGTCCGAAAGAATCCTTGGACTTGGCCAGGTCCGTGCCGTATTCGGATATGTATTTGCCGTCTTTGTCTTTTATGCCTTCTGAAGCTGCTACCAGCACGTTGCCGTTTTTCTTGTAGATAGCCTTTACACGTTCCAAGAAGTCCTTCATGTCAAAATGCCTCTCGGGCAGATAGATAAGATCTGGACCCGTGCCCTTATACGAAGCAAGCGACGTGGCAGCTGTAAGCCAGCCGGCGTTTCTGCCCATAACTTCGAGTATAGTAATGGTGCCTGTATCGTACACCCGTGCATCAAGGTATACTTCCATTGTGGATGTTGCTATATATTTTGCGGCGCTTCCGTATCCCGGGCAGTGGTCGGTCGCCCAAAGATCGTTGTCTATCGTTTTGGGCACGCCTATGATTCGCATATCATATCCCGATTTCTGCATGTATTTGCTGACTTTATTGCAGGTGTCCATCGAATCGTTGCCGCCGTTATAGAAAAAATAACGCACATCGTACTTTTTAAACACTTCGAGCATCCTTTTATAATCGGTATCGTCCTTTTCCGCACCGGCCAGCTTATAACGTACGGAGCCAAGCGCCGAGGACGGCGTTGTTTTTAAAAGTTCCAGCTCCGCCGCATCTTCTTGTCCGATATCGTAAAGCTGTTCGTTAAGCACTCCTTTTATGCCGTGAGCCGCACCGTAAACCTTTGTTATGCACTCTTCTTTAAGCGCCTGTGTAAAAACGCCCGCAGCACTTGCGTTGATAACCGAGGTAGGTCCTCCCGACTGTCCGAATATACATGCCCCTTTAAGAACTCCCATTATGTCTCCTCCCCTTATATTAAAAAACTTTTCAGCGAAGATTATATCCCACAAAGGCGCCTTTTACAACGCCTTTTAATAATAAAGCTGTTTTCCCTTTCATCGCTTTCTTTTTTATACTATACAGAATAGCGATTATCCGGTTTTACTCACCTATTATTTTTATTAGCAGCCGCTTTGGGCGCTTGCCGTCAAATTCGCCGTAGAATATCTGCTCCCACGGCCCGAAATCAAGCTTTCCTTCAGTAACAGCAACGACTGCCTCCCGCCCCATTACAGTGCGCTTTAAATGTGCGTCCGCGTTGTCCTCAAATCCGTTGTGTGCATACTGCTCATACGGTTTTTCGGGCGCCAGTTTTTCCAGCCATCGCTCAAAATCGGCATGAAGCCCGGGCTCGTCGTCGTTAATAAATACGCTTGCCGTAATGTGCATAGCGTTGACAAGGCACAGCCCTTCGCGAATGCCGCTTTGTGACAGCGCCGCATTAACCTGCGGAGTAATGTTTATAAGCTGCCTGCGCTTTTGCACGTTCAGCGTCAACTCTTTCCGGTAGCTTTTCATATACACAGCCTCCATAAAAATAATTCTCGTATTATCATAGTAGGGAATTAAGAATATGTAAAGCCGCTGCCGTCTTGTCATAAGTTTAGTAAAAAACGGCTTAACGCCGCTTTTTAGAGTAATCATATTAAGTCATACTGTATATTATCTTTTCATATGTTTTTTTTGGCCTTTCGCTGCATCCGCTGCAAAGCTCGTTCGCTTTCAGGTTTGCCTTTCTTTCAAGTTCGTTCTGCCGGTCAATCATTGCTTTAATAACAGTATCTTCGAACCCCAGCGATGCAACCGCTAAACCAAACTGCTGTTTTGCACTTGTCTGTACATAATGCCGTCCTGACCCATACTTATATATCAATATTCCTTATAATTTAAGATAATAATCTACTGCTCGTTGTCCGTTCCGGCGTCTTTGACCTTGTTGCCCCTGTTGCCGCGTCCTTTTTCCTTATTATCTCGCTCATCGTCATTGTCTTCGTCGTCATCCCGGTCATCGTCATCCCTGTCATCCCTGTCGTCATCGTCATCGTTCCAATCAATATCGTTATCCCAGTCTAAATCATAATCACAATCAAACAATGCGCTTATAACAGATTCGTCAAGCCCGAGAGATCCGACAGCCTCTCTGAAACGCTGTTTTGCCTGCTCTCTTGCCGCGAAGAAAACTCTTCTGGCCTCGTTGCGCTTAAGCTGATACTCTTTTTTTAGCGCTGTCTTTTGCTGCTTGTACTGCGCCTGGTCTTTAGAAGACTTAAACTCGTTCTGTATGGCGGTTCTTTGTGTCTTAACCTGTGTTTGTACCTGTTTCTTTGTCTGTACAAACTTCTGCTGTGCGGTACGCATAGCTTCGGAAAACTGCTCTTTTGCTTGATTTAGCATCTGGAGCTGCTCAGGAGTCAAACCGTCAAGCGCTTCGCTCGGGTCGAAATCGTCACCGCCGCCGCGTTTGCCGAAAACCTCGCCCGGGTTGGGCACCATTTTGATCAAGTCGCTCATCTTCAATGCACCGTATTTTTGCTTTGCTTCCTCAAAGCTTATTCCTTCCTGCTGTGCAATATAGCTAAGCAGCTTATACCTGCCCGGTGTCAGCCCTGCGTTTTTCGCATCCTCAACCGTTTGGTTGGAAACACATGAGGCAACCACTTCACATTCAAGTCCGATATCCAAAAGCGCCTGAGAAGCCGAATCCTTTATTCCCTCTAAAAGCTCTTCGTCTTTGTCTCCGCATGCCGTAATTACAAGCGCGGCATCCGAATTGTCGAAATAGCCCTGCTGTGCTATGGCCTCGATAAGAACATTTACAGCTTCCTGGGGAGACAAACCTGCAACATCGGTGCTGTATATGATCTCCTGCCCGTCATCGTTGAAGGCCTGAGCGTAAAGAACAGCGCCTTCTTTGATTGTAAGCCTTATGCTCGGGTTTATGTCTATTGAAACGTAGCTTAATTGCGCTTCCTGCGGTTGGTCTTCCTGAACCTGAATCTCCGTTTTACCCTCGGTTTCTGGTACGTCCTTTTTTTGCGGAATCTGTATCGTTTGTGCGCATCCAGCAAAGATAAGTACTGCCAAAAGAATGGTTGTTAAACTTGTCAAAACTCTCTTCTTGTTTTTCATTAGTTTCTGCCTCCTTTAAATATCCGGTGTATCATCTAACAGGTTTATTCGGGTTCGTTTGCCGCCCTCTGTTCGGTTTGTCTTTCTGCGCATTTTCATTCCTGTTATCCAAAGCCTTTGGAGGTATCTTTTTTTCTTTATCCTTGGCTTTACTTGAGCTGCCCTTTTTGTCTTGACCTGCTTTGGAATTGCCTATTCCGTTTGAACTGCCACCGCCTTTTGAGTCCGCGTTGGAATTCCCTGCTGCATTTGCTCGGCCTGCGTTTGCTTTTCCTGCCGACTTACCCTTGTCCTCGCCTTTTTCTGTCTTCTCGTACAGCGCGTCTATTTTCGCGTTTGTATCCTGCGCCGTAATATGCATTTCATCGGCTTCTTTATTAAGCAGCTCTATCCCAGCTTTCCTGTTTTGCTTTTTTGCACTTACATAGTCGCTTTTTTCGCTTTGCAGCAAAAGTATGCTTACTTGCGCTTCGGTCACCTCTTCTACCGCGGCTTTTGCCTGACTAACGGATATGCCCGGAGCGTCGCCGAAATGAGCAACAAGCACATTGCTCTCATCCTGCAAATATCCCTGATTTGCCGCTAACTTGACAATGGCGCCAAATGCATCCTTAAAAGGCATACCCTTAAAGTCGCTTCCGGCAAGCATCAAAGCCGCGTCCTCGTTTTCCGACAAAACAAGCAAGACATTGTCGTTTTTATCCACCTCGACGCTTATGCTGGGGTTAATATCTATTGTATAATAGCCTGCAGCCTGTGCAGTAGGTATCAGAACAAAAAGCATCATTACCGCCGCCAACGCCGCAGCCAGCGGAAGCGCTACCCAAGGCTTTAAGCGCACTTTCTCTGGCCGCGGCCCTTTGCACATCTTTTCATTAGCCATATGCAGAATTTTCTGCCTTACAGCCTCTCCCGGCATGTGATTTTGGAACTTTATATCTTTTAGTTCTCTTTCTATATCAAACATGCCTCATCTCTCCCATCTTACTCCGCAATATCGTCTTCGCGATATTGAGCCTTGATTTTACAGTCCCCACAGGTACACACAATACTTGTGCGCATTCATTGTAGTCCAGCCCCTCGAAGTAATACAGTATCAGCGTTATCCTGTGCTTGTCCTTTAATTGGTTAATAAAAGACACAATCTGTTTTCTTGATATGTCCCTGATAGCGGCTTTTTCCGCAGACATATCGTCTGCTGCGAGTGCCATCGCATATTCCGCCTGTTCTCCGTTAACCTCTATGCAGCGTCTTTTGCTTTTGCGGTAATAATCTTTGTAAGTATTAATACATATAGTTTTTATCCAGTTTTTAAAACAACGTCTGCACCTCTCGGGTTTGTTAATAACTTTGAGCCAGGTCTGCTGGTATAAGTCTTCAGCGTCCGTGCGGTTTAAAGTAAGCTTCATGCATAGGCTAAATAGACTGCTTTCATGCCTACCGATAAGCGTCACCATACTCTGAATATCACCGTACAAAAAGGATTTTAACAGTTCGTTGTCTTCCTGCACCAGATTAACCCCTTCTATCTATATAGACGTATAATAAACAAAAATGTTCATATAAAAACTTACACTAACTATAAGGCTAACGTCAAATACATAAAGTGCCTGATTCGAAATATATATAACCGTTAAATTATACTATACGTCTCCGCGGTCTGACGACTGTCTTTTTGATGTGCGGCGCGCGTTCTGACCGTCCTGCGCCGTTGTCGTTTGGCCTTTGCTTTTGCGTTCCCTTATCTTTTTATTGTCCGGCTGGCTGTCTTTTGACATAAGCTGCTCCTTTTTTTGTTTAGTGTTCGCCATATTACACTCATTTATCAGCAGATAGCTTTGCCGAATCAGCGAAAAGAGTTATAATAAAGCGCATTCCATTATTTTGTAGGAGGCGGCAAGAATGAAAGTAATGATTGTCGGAGGCACCGGATTTCTCGGATATCACTCGGTTATTGCAGGGCTTAACAAAGGACATTCTCTCGGCGTTCTTGCAATAAAAGACATAGACTTATCAGGATGGTATCCAAAGCAGGTATCGGTAGAATACGGCGATGTTTTTGCTACGACAAAAGAACAGCTTGTAAAGCTTTTTACCGGATACGAAGCTCTCGTTTATGCGGTGGGCCCTGACGATAGGGTTGTTCCGCCCGCGCCGGCATACGACTTTTTTTATGAGAGGCTTGTGCTGGCGTGTGAAAAAACGGTAACAGCGGCTCGCGAAGCGGGAGTAAAACGCTGCGTTATTCTCGGCTCTTACTTTGCCTATTTTGACAGGCTGTGGCCGCACAAACAGCTTTCCGCACGCCATCCTTACATACGCTGCAGGACCGAGCAGGCTAAGCGCGCAATTGCTGCGGGTAAAGACAGCATGGCTGTGATGGTGCTGGAACTGCCGTACATTTTCGGAAGCATGCCGAAACGAACGCCGCTTTGGAAAGACGTGCTGCTTGAGCGTTTCGCAAAAGGAAAGATAATATTCTTCCCTAAAGGCGGCACAAACATGATATCGGCGCAGCATGTAGGCGAAGCTGTTATAGGCGCGGTTGAAAAAGGCTGCCACGGTATGCGTTATACCATAGGCGATGAAAACCGCCCGTTCGACTATATGCTCAACACGATGATGAACGCTCTTGGAACACCTAAAAAAATAGTTCACATACCGCGTTTTATGGCTGTTATGGCGGGGGCTGCTATCAGCCGCAGGGAGAAAAAGGAGGGGCTGCAGGGCGGGCTTGACGCAAAATATCTTATGCGCGACATATTGACGGACTATTTGTATTTTGACGCGTCAAAGAGCGCAGATGTTTTAGGTTACGGACGCGGCGGACTAAAAGAGGCTATAGAAGATACGGTTCGCGCGTGTTATCCGGATAGGTTTACTTAAGGGGTTCTAAAAATGAAATACCATATGAATCTGCAGGACAGGCAGATAACCGAAAAAGAAGAAATAAGCGATATACTTAGAAACGGCAAATACGCTGCTATCGCGCTTTGCAAAAACAATAAGCCGTATATCGTGACATTAAGCTATGGATACGACGAAGCGCAAAACACGTTCTACCTCCACACCGCTCATAAAGGGCTGAAGCTGGAAATCATCTCTCAAAATCCCTACGTCTGCGCTATGGTTATTAACGATTTAGGTTACATAGAAGGCAAATGCTCCCATGCGTACAGGTCAGTCGTTATATATGGTAAAATGGCCGTTGTTGAAGGGCTTGCAGAGAAGAAGCACGGCTTTGAAGTCCTTTTCGCGCACCTGAATGAAAGCCCTGATAGGTACAAGCAACGCGGTCTAAAGGACGATGTAGGATATGACCGTGCGGTTATGCTGCGGCTTGATATTAAGGAGATGACGGGAAAAGCGGGGCGATAGGAGGTATTTACTTCTTTGTATGGTATAATATAGGATGCTGTGTTATAATGGTTAATAATTAACATTATTATAAGATGCATTCTGGTTATAACTATAAAATCACATTTTTACTGACTAACTTAGCAAGAAGAAGTATTAGGAGTAGAAAATGCGTGAACAAATCTGTCCCAAAATATAAATAATAACCAATAAGGATGTGTTAAGTTATGGAGTTGGCATTGTATTAACTAACAAAAATAATTACATACGCAGCATTTATAATTGTAATAGCAATTGTTGTTGGGTATGCGGTTAAAAAACCTTTACGTATATGGATCTGCTGTCTAATAACTGCTGCAATTTTTATTGTATTTGTATTTCTTCCTGTCAGAAACGGTATAGGTAATGTGCAAGGTGGCATCTTAGGAACTATTATTTCGTTTTTCGCATTGTATCTCAGGTCTAGACGAGAGCGTAAAAATGAAGAAAACGAAAACGCAGCAAATGTTCAAGAAATTATTAGCACTAATAACGACACAAATGGCGATGATGCGAAAACTCAAAATAAAATAGATTAATTGACAACGTTGAAACTAAAAACATATGGGAGTATTAACGAATTTACGATATAATACAGCAAAAAAGCCCGG
>CAZSMH010000077.1:3824-7919 GCA_964607965.1 uncultured Christensenellaceae bacterium | reverse complement strand
ACGGCATTAAATAAACGTGATTTTGGAAACAGACCGGTTTTCGGTCTGTTTTGTTTTTATACAAATCAGCAATTGCTTAGGGGATGTTTTTTTACACAGCATCGTGTATACTGTTTTATAGAAACGGAAAGAGGCGATTAAATGAAAAAGTGCAATATAGGCGGTCAGGGCGTTCTCGAGGGCGTAATGATGCGGGCACCCAGCGTAAGCGGCATTGCGGTGCGAAAAGCGACTGGTGATATTGTTTTTGAAAAACAGAATATAACATCTGCAACGCAGAAAAATAAGTTTTTTGGATTCCCGGTAATCCGCGGAATAGTATCGTTTATCGAGATGTTGTCTTTTGGGGTAAAGACTATCACCAAATCGGCAAAAATGTATGATGAAAGCAATGCTGATGCCGAACCCTCGAAATTCGAGAGGTATATTGCAAAAAAATCCGGCAAAGATCCTATGGATGTCGCTATGGTTTTTGCCGTGATTATTGCTATAGGCTTGGCTGTAGGTTTGTTCTTTATATTGCCGACTGTAATCGCTAATTTGCTAAGGCCACATATTGGATCCGCTTTTTTAATGAATTTAACAGAAGGCGGCATCCGTCTTTTGCTGTTTCTTATTTACATAACAAGCATCACATTGATGAAAGATATACGCCGTGTATTTATGTATCACGGAGCCGAACATAAAACAATAAACTGCTATGAAAACGAAGAGCCGCTTACGGTTGAAAATATACAAAAATATAAGACTCTCCATCCCAGATGCGGAACAAGCTATCTGCTGCTGGTCATAGTTATATCGATACTGCTGTTTTCATTGCTCGGCTGGAGTCCATCGTGGTATTTGCGCATCGGTCTGCGTCTTGTTATGCTGCCCTTTGTGGCGGGTATTTCATACGAATTATTAAAATTTGCCGCTAAAAGCGACCGTCTGTTTTTCCGTATTATACGCTGGCCGGGGTTGATGCTTCAAAAGCTGACTACTGCTCCGCCTGATGACAGTATGGTTGAAGTGGCTGTAGTAGCCTTCTCGGCAGCAATAAACGAGATAGACGATGATTCGCTGGCCGCGCTCGCAAAAAGCTTTTATCGTGAGCCGAAAGAAAAAGAAGAGGCTGCTAAAATACAGCCTGAGACCAGCCGGGCGGGTGAATAAACCATTGATGTCGGGTAACCAGATATACCGGCACATTAAAGAACTGCTTCTTAAGGCTGGTACGCCCGAACCGGGAGCTAAAGCACAGGTTATTATTGCACATTTACTGCAAATCGGTCTTTGTGACATTTTTCTGCAAAAAAACATTGACTCGAATACCGCATTAAATATAGAGTATATGGCACGGCGGTGTGCAAGTGGAGAACCGGTCGAATATGTCACGGGAAAAGCATATTTTAGAAAATATGTTCTTGACGTATCGCCTGCGGTTCTGATACCCCGGCATGAGACAGAACTGGTGGCAGAAACCGCAACAGAGCTTATTAATACAAAAGGGTACAAAACTGCGCTGGATCTTTGCACCGGAAGCGGGTGCATAGCCATCGCGCTTGCCGCGGAGACAGCTGCAGAAATTGATGCATGCGATATAAGCAAATCGGCGCTTAAAACAGCGCAGGCCAACGCGCAAACAAACAACGTACATGTCAATTTTTTTAAAAGCGATATGTTCAGCATGGCAGCAAAAACATACGATATCATCGTATGCAACCCGCCGTATGTAAGTGAAGAAGAATATGCGGGACTTGAAAAAAGCGTCAGGTTATACGAACCTAAAATTGCACTTTTAGCGGGCAACGGGCTTGACTTTTTTCGTATTATTGCTGGGAGAGCAGCGCGTTATTTAAACCCAAAAGGCGCGTTGGTACTGGAAATTGGCGCAAACCAGGCTGATGGAGTAATGGAGCTTCTTTCAAAGGGCGGGTTTTTTGGTATTAGCACTAAAAAAGATTATTCAGGACGCGACCGTATAGTTACAGCCTATGTATAAAAGGATTAATAACAATGATAGATAAATTGGAAGCACAAAAAAAGCGGTTTGAGGAACTTGAGGAGAAGCTTTCGAAAGCCGATGTAATTTTAAACCAGGAACTTTACACTAAACTTGTTCGCGAACATGCTGCGCTCAGCGAAATTGTGGAAAAGTATAACCGCTATAAGGATAACCGTGTCCAGATGAGCGAATTGGAACAACTAGCTTGTGATAAGGACACCGAGCTGGCGCAGATTGCACGAGAAGAACTCGAACAGTGCAGCAATGAAGATGTAACGCTTGAAGAAGAGCTAAAGCTTATGCTGGTTCCAAAAGACCCCAGCGATGATAAAAATGTCGTGTTGGAGATACGCGCCGGAACGGGCGGAGACGAAGCGGCTCTTTTCGGGGGCGATTTATGGCGAATGTATACGCGTTATGCCGAGCGCGCCGGTTTTTCCATAGAGCGCCTTAGCAGCAACATTACCGAACTTGGGGGCGTTAAAGAATTAACGCTGCTTATTTCAGGGCGCGGAGCGTACTCACGGTTAAAGTATGAGAGCGGAGTCCACCGCGTACAGCGTGTTCCCGAAACCGAATCGTCGGGCCGAATACACACGTCTGCGGCTACGGTGGCTGTTCTGCCCGAAGCCGAGGATGTAGACATACAAATAAATCCTAATGACCTGCGTATTGATGTTTACCGTTCATCCGGCAACGGCGGACAGAGTGTAAACACCACCGATTCGGCAGTGCGTATTACGCACGAACCTAGCGGTCTTGTGGTAACGTGTCAGGATGAAAAGTCTCAGCTTAAGAACAAAGAAAAAGCAATGAAGGTGCTAAAGGCGCGTCTTTATGACATAGCGCTTAAGGAGCAGGAAGCTGCGCTTTCCCAAAGCCGTAGGAGCCAGGTTGGTTCCGGAGACAGGAGCGAACGCATCAGAACATACAACTTCCCCCAGGGACGTGTTACTGACCATCGCATATCTCTTACGCTGTATAAGCTGGAGCAGTTTCTTGACGGAGACATGGACGAAATGATAGACGCGCTTATACTCGATGATAAAACCCGGGCACTGTCTGCCAAAAGTGACGCATAAAAAGCACATAAATACACCCCATTCGTTAATATATCATTTCGTCTAAAAATGGGGTGCAGTTTAAACCCTCTACGGTTATATTTTAATAATTTAAGATAAGCCGCGAATCTGTTGCGGCGGCCATATTACAACCGGCGCCTTTCCGAGCACACGGGATTTTGCAATAGACCCTACCGCACGCGAATCAGATGAATTGTTCCTGTTGTCTCCCATTACAAAAAAACAATCTTCGGGTACGATAACGGGCCCGAACTCTCCGTACATGGGCTCCGAAAAATAAGTGTAGTCCGGCTCTCCGTTTATATACAGCACTCCGCTGCTGATAAGTATCTCGTCGTTCTCCACGCCTATTATGCGTTTTACAAATGTTTTGCCCGGTTCATCTGGATAAGTGCATATTATTATGTCGCCGAATTCGGGTTCGCGAAACCAGTATGTTACGCGCTCCATAAAAACAAATTCATTATCGTGCAATGTCTGTTCCATTGAACTGCCGTCCACACGAACAAGTTCAAATACAAAAAACCGCAGACAAAGTGCAATAACTGCCGCTGTAATAAGAAGCAAAAAAAAACTGCGCCGTTCTCTCCTTTTATACTCCTTTTTCAGTTTTACTCGCGAATCAGATTCATTGCTTTCTTCATTATGACCGTCATTCATCAGGCAGTACCCTTTTTAACCTTTTAATAAAAATCTCGTGCGGAAGCATTACTATATGTGAGCAGCGAAGACACTTTATTTTTATGTCCATGCCAACGCGAATAATTTTCCATTTGTTTTCGCCGCAAGGATGCGGCTTTTTCATTTGGACGATATCTCCGAGAGCGTATTGCATGCATCCTCCAGCTAACGTACAAATATCATAAAACAGCTAAATATATTTAAAACACTCTTTTTATTAAACCTTATTACATTATACCGTTATCAAAAGTGTTTTCAACTGTTTAATTTGCAACCGATTGTTAAATAATAATAATATAAAAAACACAAATTTACAAATTGTTAATATGGTTATGTTGTTTTTAT
>CAZSMH010000077.1:0-3724 GCA_964607965.1 uncultured Christensenellaceae bacterium | reverse complement strand
TTTAAAAATGCTTGCGCTTACTACGGCGTTTCGGAAGACGATGAGACAAACAGCGGCTTTATTAAAGATATGGTTATAGAGCAGCTTGTCGATATGGAAGTTATGTCGCAGGCCTATTCGGAAAAAGGATATCTGGATTTAACCGAGCAGCAGCTAAAACAAATTGAACAGGACGTGCAGACTAATATAGATTCAGCTATTGAGTATTATTATTCGGCCGAAATAGGACAGGAACTTGGAGAGGATTATACTCCAGATGAATATGATACTGTCAAAGAAAAATACGAACAGAAAGTTCTTTCTGAATACGGCTATTCGAGGGAAGATTTAATTAAGTACTTTAAAATAGATATTGCACAGGAAGCCGCAAGGAATGAATTAGTGGGTGATATAGTTCCGACAGAAGAGCAGGTACGGGCAAAGTATGACGAGGAAGTAAAATATGCCAAAGAATCATCAACCGAGGATCCTACATATTACGAAGGTATTGTATCCGAAGGGTTGCCTGTCTATTATGTGCCAGAAAACGTTCGCAACGTACGCCATATTCTGATAAAGTTTGACGAAGAAATATTGCAGGCAATTGCTTCGCTAAAAGAGAACGGATATGATAAAGCCAGATCTTTGCTGAGGGAAAGCGCGCTTGCCGGCATAGAGGATAAGGCACAAGGTATTTTAGACAAGATTAATTCCAAAGCATTAAGTTTTGAAGAAGCTATTGACGAATATAACGAGGATACGGGGATGCCGGAGGAAGGATATCCTATAGCCGGTTCCACGAAAATTCAAGAGTTGCTTGGCAAAATAGATTCCGGAGAGCTCAGCATTAATGAAGCGGTTGATGCCTATAAGGCATATAATGATGAGAACGAAATTATTCCGAAATGGGTTGAAGAGTTTAGCCTTTATGCAATGACGCTTAAATCAAAAGGAGAAAATACTGGGCTTGTAGGTACCGACTTTGGTTACCATATAATAGAGTATTTCAGTGATGTAACTGCAGGAGCTGTCAGCTTTGACTCTGTCAGACAGCAGATTTATGATTCGCTTACCGAAACGCTTCGGCAAGAGCGATGGGATGAAATAATTAAGGAATGGACAGATTCGGCGGTCATCGAGCATACAGAGGAAGAATTTTAACTGCAATAAAAAAGGGCTTCTCTATAGGGAAGTTCTTTTTTTTTATTTCTAATTTTGTCCGCATCGCGGCAGTCTGTATATTTATGTTTCTCGTACAAATAATAAATCTATTAAGGTTTTAAAGGAGCATACAAATGGGGATATTTAAAAAAGCGCTGCGCCTTTACCGAAATGGTATAAGTGCTTATACAATACCTTTTAACGCTCAAAAGCTTGCAAATATGCTGGCATATGAAGACAAAATTGAATTGATAAAAGACTGGGCTGATCATAACAAAAGCTAATGATATAACCTGCTTAAACGTTCGTGCCAGTAGCCTCGCTGTCTTAAAAATACGCTTAAATATTTTCCAAAGTATAATCGCTTTCGCCAAATTTAATTCCGCAGAAGCTCTCGCTTAGTTCAAACAGCCTCTTTGCATCATCAATACTATCTGCCCGTCTATTATAACTGGCATTGCGGCAGGATTTATAATACAGCCCCTCTGGGGCGGGGCACTGGTTTACCAGATAAAAATACGTCATTGCTGTTTTTTCGGGCGCATCGCCATAACGCTTTCTTATGCTCCAGAACGCGCTTACTATGCCGCCTGTCTGCTTGTTGCCTATGTCTGTATTGACAAGCCCCGGGTCAACCACATATGCACGAACGCCGCTTTGCTTATACCTGCGCATTATCTCGCGTGCAAACAGCACATTGCATAGCTTGCTCTGTTTGTATGCAAAAAGGCAGCTGTAGTGCTTTTCAAACATAATATCATTCCAGTGTATTGAGGTATTCTTATGAGACTTGCTGCCTGTCATTATTATTCGTCCTTTGCCTTTTGCAAGAGCATCCCAAAGGCGGTGAGTTAATAGAAACCCCGCAAGATGGTTTAAGGCAAACTGAAACTCGCATCCGTCCGGCGTTTGCGTAAATTTTGACCTCACACCTCCCGCATTATTGATAAGCGCGGCAATAGGGTTTTTTCCTATAAACTCAAGTATTCTGTCCGCAACTGCATTTACATCACGTTGAGAGGACAAATCAGCGCTGAAAAAAACGATATCCGCGCCCGGCAGCTTTTTTTGCAGCGCGGTTTTAGCAGTCTCGCATGTATGCGGCGTGCGCCCTATACCAATCACCCGCATGCCCGCAGCAGCTATTTTGCCGGCGGCCGCAAACCCGATACCTGAAGTTGCCCCGGTAATCACGACAGTTTTCATTTTATCCTTCCTTTTCACGAACCCGCAGGGATAAATATATATGCAACCAGATTATATCACCAATGCCGCTTAAATATAAGTTCACACAAATTCCGCTTTTTTTGAATAGTGTAAATTAAGCTTAATGCAAACTGGTGGTGATAATATAGCATGTATATAAATGATAATTGCCTGGCTCTGCTTGCTATGATGTGCTGTAAATGCGGCAGCCTGCAGGAAGGGTTTAAGTGCTGGGGCGAATGGTGCTGCAGAAACTGCTGCTGGCCGGGAGGATTATACGACCGCGGCCCCTGCGGTCTGGACAGCGAATTTAAGGGTGCCCTCGGTCCCCACGCCGGATTAAAAAAACCGCACGGCGGCTTCGACAAATTCAAATGGCTTAACGGGTTTTACGGTTTCGATGAATTCAAGTCCCCTCTTTTCCCACCAAAGGGAGGCGTATGCAAAGGCTGCGGATGCGATTTAAGCGGCTTTAATACCTGCAAGCGCTGCGGAGGCTGCTTATGCAATTTTAAGTGGTAACCAGACTGCAATAAGGGGTATACCCCTTATTGCATTATTTTTTATCTTTTATCCGAACGTACTTATGCGTATTATTAGGGCTGCCTGTCCTTCTTGACTGAATTTCAAACAGCTTTAATGAAGATACAAATGGTGTCAGCTTGGAAAATCCGTAATTTCGAGTGTCAAAGTCAGGATAACGTTTATTTAAAAGCTTACCCACCTGGCCTAAGTACGCCCAGCCGTCATCGTCCGAGCTTTCGGTGATAATAACCTTTAACGCTTCTATAATCTCATCCCTGTTTGCCATGCCTTCTTTGCTCTTTGGCTTTGTTGACGTGTCTGTCTGCTGAACCTCTTGTTCTTGTGCTGACACAGCAGGCTGGCTTAAAACCTCAAGGTATTTGAATATCTCGCATGCCGATATAAACGGCGTCGGCGTTTTCTTTTCCCCCATACCGATAACATACATCCCCGATTCGCGCAGACGCGCGGCAAGCCGGGTAAAATCGCTGTCGCTCGACACTATGCAAAAACCTTCCACACTGCCAGAATAGAGTATATCCATAGCATCAATAATCAGCGCCGCATCCGTAGAGTTTTTTCCCGTGGTATAGCTGTATTGCTGTATAGGCGTTATAGAGTTGGCCAGCAATACGTTTTTCCATGAAGCAAGCTGCGGCTTCGTCCAGTCGCCATATATTCGCTTGTATGTAGGAGTGCCGTGATTGGAAATCTCATCAAGCACTGCTTTTACATATTTATCCGAAACATTATCCGCATCTATAAGTACCGCTATCCGCTTATCGTTCTCCATCTTTCCCCTCTTTTGATTTTGATACTTGATTATACCCCTTTTTATTAGTATTAAGCAATA
>CAZSMH010000076.1:0-8725 GCA_964607965.1 uncultured Christensenellaceae bacterium | reverse complement strand
TATTCACCAAAGCAGCTGATGTAGGCGCAGACCTTGTAGGAAAGGTTGAGGCCGGTATTCCTGAGGACGATCCGCGAAACCCTGCGGTTATTGCCGATAATGTCGGCGACAACGTCGGAGACGTGGCTGGCATGGGAGCAGACTTATATGAATCGTACATTGGCGCGATAGTATCGGCAGGCGCGCTTGCGGTGGCTGCGGGGCTTGGCGCCGGTGGCATGATGCTGCCTATGATTATTGCGGCAATGGGTATTTTAGCGTCAGTTATAGGTACGTTCTTTGTACGTACAGGTGATAAAACGGAACAAAAAGTTCTGCTATTTGCTTTAAGACGCGGTGTTTATATAAGCTCCGTACTGTTTGCGGCTGTAGCGTTCGTGGTTATATACTATATACTTGGCGATGTGCTGGGAGACGCAAAACTTGGCGTTTTTCTTGCGATTTTTTCAGGGCTTGTCGCCGGAAACCTGATAGGATATTTCACCGAATATTACACTTCGGATTCGTATAAGCCGACGCGCAAGGTAGCCGAAGCCTCGGCAACCGGCCCGGCAACGGTTATTATAGGCGGTTTATCGCTTGGCATGAAATCAACTGTTATACCGGTTATTATAGTAGGCGGAAGCGTGCTTGCATCATATTTTCTCGCGGGCGGGACTGCCAGCTTTGAAATGGGACTTTTCGGAATAGGACTGGCGGCTGTCGGAATGCTGTCTACTCTTGGAATTACTCTTGCTACCGATGCTTACGGACCGGTGGCTGACAACGCCGGCGGCATAGCCGAGATGAGCCATATGGACCCCGAGGTTCGCAAACGTACAGACGCTCTCGATTCTCTGGGCAACACAACAGCCGCAACCGGCAAAGGTTTTGCTATTGGCTCCGCTGCGCTTACCGCGCTGGCACTTATTGCGGCGTTTATAAGCCAGGTAAAAATTATAGCGCCTGATTTTGAGTTTAACCTAAGCATAATAAATCCGCCGACGCTGGTTGGTCTGTTTATAGGCGCTATGCTTCCGTTCCTTTTCTCTTCGCTTACAATGAGCGCTGTAGGGCGCGCGGCACAGGGAATAGTAATAGAGGTGCGCCGCCAGTTTAAGGAGATAAAAGGATTAATGACGGGAAAAGCTGAGCCGGATTATGCAGCCTGCGTTGATATATGCACACGCTCCGCGCAGAAAGAAATGATACTTCCTTCGCTGGTGGCTATTATTGCGCCTGTCGTAACAGGACTTCTGCTAGGCGCAAGCGCGGTGGCAGCAATGCTTGCGGGAGCAACGATAACCGGATTTATACTGGCCATTATGATGGCTAATTCGGGCGGAGCCTGGGACAATGCCAAAAAGTATATTGAGGCAGGGAACCTTGGCGGCAAGGGCAGCGATGAGCATAAAGCAACAGTCGTAGGCGATACGGTAGGCGACCCGTTTAAGGACACATCCGGTCCGTCCATAAACATTCTTATAAAACTTCTCTCGATGGTTGCAATAGTATTTGCTGCGTTGTTTTCGTACAGCTTGATTAAATAACGGATACAATAACTTTTTTAAGAGCCATGAGGTTAATAGGCCGAATGGCTCTTTTTAGTTTAACAAAAAATTTTCGACATATTGTGCGGTTGAAAAGTAGACAAGGTAACGGTATACTGTAATTAATATAGCATTGGGGGTTTAATATGCCGTTTGTAAACAGGTTCTTGGCATCACCAATATCTTTTCTGTACAGAGGAGATTTTGAAGGTTTTTTTCTCACGGTTCTTTATTTATTGCCGGCCCTGGTAATAGCAGTATCTTTTCATGAGGCTGCCCACGCATGGATGGCTAATAAGATGGGAGACCCAACGGCAAGGAACCTCGGGCGCATGACTTTAGACCCGTTAAAACATATATCGCCTTTCGGTCTTCTGGCATTTTTAATAATCGGCTTTGGGTGGGGCAACCCTGTGCCCACGAACCCGCGAAACTATAACAATTATAAAAAAGCCAATGTGCTTGTTGCAATATCCGGCGTCACTGTTAACCTGATATTATCATTTTTGTTTTACATGATATTTGTCATTGCCATCGCAGCAGGGCTTACAAACATGATTATATTAAGTGTGATTTTTAATATCGTTACAATGAATATAGTACTATGCTTTTTCAACCTGATTCCAATTCCGCCGCTGGATGGGCACCATCTTGTAAGCGGCTTTATTGCTCGAAAAAGCCCAAAGTTTTTTATGTTATACAAACAATACGGAAATATTGTTTTGCTTGCGCTCCTTTTCTTCACGGATTGGATTACTATCGGTCTTTCTTATATATTAAACGGAGTGATACTGGCTTATAACGCATTTTTCGGACTGTTCTTATGATATCGCAGGAAAAAAGCTACAAAGTATCTATACAGCATTTTGAAGGGCCGCTCGATCTGCTTCTTCACTTAATCGGAAAAGCAAGAATAGATATCGAGCAGATTTTTGTTTCCGACGTAACAGGCCAGTACCTTGAATATGTAGCTTCAATGCCGAACTTCTCAATGGAACACGCAAGCGAATTTCTCGAGATGGCGGCTACGCTTGTACTTATAAAGTCTCGCATGATACTGCCGGACAGCACTTCGGCGGAAGAAACAGGCGAAGAAGAAAATCCGGAGCAGGAACTTGTAGAAAGGCTCAAAACATATAAATTGTTCAAAGATGCTGCAGAAGCGCTTAAACTGCGCGAAAACGGCGCTCTTGACGTATATTACAAATTGCCTGAAGAGGTGGTTTTTTCGGGCGACAAATGGGAAATTGAGCAGATAACGCTTCAATCTTTGTGTGAAGCTTATATTGAGGCCCTGCAAAGGCAGCCTGATTCTGATTACGAACGTATCGAAGAGGTAGAAATACAGAAGGACTCGTATACGGTAAGAGAACGTTCGCGTTTTATACTGCGAACAATAACTAAAATGGGAAACGCTTCGTTTTTCTCATTGTTTTCAGAATCACGGACACGTTTGGAGGTTGCGGTAACATTCGCTGCGCTGCTTGAACTGCTGCATAAAAGCGTTATATCAATAAGTCAGGAAAACAGCTACGAGGATATAATTATCATTAAGAAGAATAAGGAGAGTGCAGTTTGAACGAACAGACAGTTATCGGCGCTCTGGAGAGCATACTTTTTGTTGCTGGAGACCCCGTGGAAATAGATGTGCTTGCGGCGGCGCTTGATATTAGCAGCGAAGAACTGATTGCAATTGCTGACAGGTTGCTTGACGTAAGGCTGCGTGAAAACGCCGGCATTATTATAAAACGCATAGAAGACAAGCTGCAGCTGCGCACCAATGAGGCATACGCTCAATATGTCGAAACCGTTGTTTCGCCGGTAAAAAAGTCGCGACTATCACAGTCATTGATTGAGACTTTAGCTATTATTGCTTATAAGCAGCCTGTAACCCGTTTTGAGATAGAACAGATACGAGGCGTTAAATGCAATTATTCTATTGCCATGCTGATAGAAAAAGGGCTTATAGAGAGGTCGGGACGTAAAAAGTCTCTGGGCAACCCCATGCTTTACATAACAAGCGATGAATTTTTGCGCCACTTTAATCTTAGATCGGTAAAAGAACTGCCGCCTGTAACTCTTGCCGAATGAAGATTTCCGATTAGACAAATAATAACAACGTTGATTCTTTTTAAGAAGGGCGTTGTTTTTTATTCTCATTTTACTTGCTGCCGCAGCGGTTGCTGCGCTCATCGTTTTTGTAAAAATTAAAGCTGTGCTGCGAATTGAGCAGTGCAACATTAAAGCCACGTTTATACTGCTGGGGTTTATACGCCTGCACCAAAAAATTTTACTTAAACGCGACAAAAACAGCATTGCACTTTTATGCCTTGTAAAAAAAGACGGCAGCGAGAAAGTAAAGCTGTCTCTTGCGGAGCTTATCTGCCGGCTTGACAGAAGAAAGCAGAATAAGAAAGAACGTGCACGCAGCGAAGGGTTTGATTACGTTTATAAAAAAATGGGCATAGAATTTACAGCATTAATTGACGTAGGACTTGGCGATGCATGTTTAACCGCTCTTATTTGCGGAGCATTAAAAGCAGTATTCGGCTTTATAAAAAAAGCCGGAAAGCCAGATAATCACATAGTAAACGTTGATATAAGGCCGGTCTTTTCAAAACAATCATACCGTATCCTTGCAGACTGTATAATCACAGTGTCTGCAGCAAATATTATTATTGGATATTTTATCTATCAAATAAAAAAAAGGCGGTGAAAAATTGATGCATCCGATTGAAAACATTATGCAGACAGCTATGAGCGAAATTAAAGAAATGGTGGACGTTAACACTGTTATAGGCGACCCTGTTATATCTACCAACGGTGCGACAATAATACCTATTTCCAAGGTTTGTTTTGGTTTCGTGTCAGGAGGCGGAGAATACGGGGAGGCATCGGGAGATGCGCAGCAGGCAAAATATCCGTTTTCGGGAGGTGCCGGCTCCGGCGTATCTATAAATCCTATAGGATTTCTTGTAGTAGACGAAGAACATGTAGATTTAATTCCAGTAGGCGGAAAAACGCTTTTTGAACATGTTGTCGAATGTGTCCCCCAGTTTATTACGGAAATAAAAGACGCGTTAAATCGCTGCCGTTCACAAGAGGTGGAATAAGTCTTGAAAAAAATTATTGCGGAAGCTGCAGCTTTTATTATGGTTTTTACGGCAATATTCTCGTATAATGTCGTTGAGTCAAAGGCGGATGAATTAAGCATGTCCGCAAAATCGGCAGTTTTGATAGACGCATCAACGGGACGTTTACTGTACGAAAAGAACGCTTATGAAAAGATGCCTATGGCCTCGACAACTAAAATTATGACCGCTGTTGTTGCGCTTGAGTACGGCAACGTTAATGATACCGTAGTGGCAGGTAAAAATGCGTGCGGCGTGGAAGGATCGTCAATATGGCTTTCACAAGGGGAAAAGATGTCCTTATCCGACATGCTGTTCGGCTTGATGCTTGCGTCCGGTAATGACGCTGCTATCGCTATTGCGGAACATGTAGGCGGCAGTGTGGAAGGCTTTGTCGGCATGATGAATGAAACGGCACAAAAAATAGGCGCATACAATACGCATTTTGCAAACCCCAACGGTTTGCCTTCAAAAGACCATTACACCACTGCATATGATTTGGCGCTTATCTCGGCTTATGCAATGAGCAATGACTATTTTCGTGAAATTGTAAAAACGCAGTATAAAACGCTGCCTTGGGAGGGACACGAATGGGACAGAGTGGTAAAAAATAAAAACAAGATACTCTGGAACTACGAAGGAGGCAACGGTATAAAAACAGGCTATACAAAGGCCGCAGGACGCTGTCTGGCCGCAGCGGCAGAGCGGGACGGCATGCAGCTTATCGCTGTCGCGCTGGATGCGCCTGATATGTTCAGCGACTGCACGGCAGCATTAAACTTCGGCTTTGAAAACTATAAAAACCGTCTTCTGATTGGCAAAGATGAACTTGCGGGCAGTGTTGCTGTAAAAAACGGAACGCAGGAGAGTTTTTCTGTTTATACCGATCAGGATATATATTTCCCGCTGACAGATGAGGAATACAGCAAAATAGAAAAACGCGTTTTCCTCGAAGAAACAGTAAGCGCACCGGTATACAAAAGACAGCAGGTTGGGTATATCGATGTATATATAGGACGTCATAAGATATGTTCAATGCCGCTTTGTTCTTCCGTGGCAATAAAAGATAATTCGTATCAATTCAATCTTAACGGTCTGCTTGATTTTTGGTTAAACACTCGATTGCTCCAATTTTGATATAAGGAGGTTGGGCGTGAGGTTAAATAAATATATTGCATCCTGCGGCGAGTCTTCGCGGCGCGGGGCGGATGCGCTTGTATTTTCAGGAAGGGTTAGTATTAACGGCAGCAAGGTTGTAAACCCCGCAACCGATGTTGACCCCGAAAAAGATGTAGTGCATATTGACGGAAAAACGATATGCCTTAATGAAAAAAAGGTTTATATTATGCTAAATAAACCCCAGGGAGTGCTTTGTGCCTGCCGCGACGGCAGAGGGCGGAAAACTGTTATTGATGTTATAGGAAATATCGGTGCAAGACTGTTTCCTGTCGGCCGCCTTGATTACGATACCGAAGGGCTTTTACTGTTGACCAACGACGGTGATTTTACCAACCGCTGTATACATCCAAGCCATGAGGTAAACAAGACTTATACTGCAGTTATAAGCGGAAATATCAACGAGGCTGCCATTGATGCTCTCCGCGCTGGGGTTGATATTGACGGCAGGAAGACCGCACAGGCAGACGTGAAAGTGCTGTCATCCGGCAAAAAAACAGCTATAGTCAGCGTTACCATTCATGAAGGGAGAAACCGGCAGATAAAAAGAATGTTCGAATCTATAGGATGCCGCGTGGAGAGCCTGAAAAGAACCGCAATAGGTGAACTTAAAGTCGAGGGTCTAAAGCCCGGCCATTGGCGCCATATGGATATTAATGACTTTAAAAAGCTGAATGTGATACCTGATGGAATAAAAATTATTAATAAATTGTGAAAACTTAAACAAAACAGAAAATGTATAAAGGATAAAGTAATTTTATGTAGAATATCGAATATGGGGTAAGTTGGTGTTTTAAACAGCTGTTTTTTTATATAGCAGTTTATATACAATTAATACGGAGGTTTTTCTTTATGGGCGAACAAAACGGGTTTGACTTACTGGCTCAAAAGAGGCAGGCTGATTCTAACAAAAGCGCTGCCGGACATCAGAAAGCCCAGAATAACTTGTCTAAGCTGACGGCGAGAGAGCGAATAATGCGGCTTGTAGACTCTCAGAGTTTTGTAGAAACTTTGGGGTTTGCCGAGTATTCTGCCGCGGCCGACGGGTTAAAGCAGATCAGTGAACCGGGCGAGGGGGTAATTACAGGCTACGGGACGATTGACGGGCGAGGGGTATACGTATTTTCTCAGGATTATACGGTTCTTGGCGGCTCCATAGGAGTTATGCATGCGCGAAAAATCATAAAGCTGTTAGAAATGGCCGGTAAAACAGGGATTCCGGTTATAGGCCTTATTGATTCTATGGGCGCAAGAATAGGCGAGGGCTCAGCATTATTGGAAAGTTTCGGAAGGATAATTTCCGGCATGTCGAGGCTTTCAGGCGTTGTGCCAATAATCACTGCAATATGCGGACAATGTGCGGGCACAGCCGCTTTTTTTGCGCCGCTGAGTGATTTTGTTTTTATGGTTGAAGATAAAAGCGGTATTTATTCGGCTGCTCCCGGTGCATTCAACGAGCCGGGCCAACCGGCAGATACCGAAGCTGTCGGCGGCGCGTCGATGCATGCACAGCAAACAGGGCTGGCGCATTTTTTATGTACGGACGAAAGCGACTTATTATGCTATATACGTCAGATTCTATCATACCTGCCTGATAATAATCTTTCCGATGCTCCGGTTTTTGAGTGCGCGGATGATTTAAACAGGCAGCTTGAAAACTACGGAAGAGATTACGACATGAGAAACGTTGTAGGTTCCGTCCTGGATGGCGGCGACTTTTTTGAGTCTCACGCTTCGTATGCGCCTGCCGTTATAACAGGATTCGGACGTATAAACGGAAAAAGCGTCGGTATAGTTGCAAATTCTCCGGGCTTGCTCCTTAACTCAAAAGCCTGTTCTAAAGCAGCATGTTTCGTAAGCTTCTGCGATGCGTTCGGATTGCCTTTAATTACGTTTGCAGATACATCCGGGTTTGAAAAAGACGCCCGGCATATCAAATCGGGTGCAAGTCTTATGCGGGCATATTCTGAGGCTACAGTTCCACTTGTAACAGTAATAACCGGCGATGCTATAGGTGCTGGTTATGTTGCTATGGCTCCAAAGGCGCTGGGCGCTGATATGGTTTTTGCATGGCCGGACGCTGTTATATCATGCCTGCCTGCCGAGGCAGCGTCAATCATTGTAATGAGAGATCAATATTTTGATGCTGATAAGCCGGAAGAATTAAGGAAACAGGCTGCGCAGCAATATGCGAAAACATTTGCGTCCCCGTGGGAGGCGGCTAAATTGGGATATGTGGATGAAGTTATATATCCGTCTGAAACACGCCAGAGAGTTGCAGGAGCGCTGGAGTTTGCTGCAGGCAAACGTGAATCCCGTCTGCCTAAAAAGCACGGCACGCGGCTTTATTAGGGAGGTATAGGATGATTGCAGTATTAAGCAATATTACGGATGTCTCATTGGCAGAGAACACTGATACTTTTTTTGAAAAAGCGGCAATGGGAGGAAGCGTAACATTAATAGGTCTCCTTGTTGTCTTTTCCGGACTGGTATCGTTGATATTCATAACATGGCTTTATCCGAAAGTATCGGAAAAAATTATTGGATTTGCGCAGAAAATTAAGAATCGAAAAAAAACCGACAACGCAAGAATATCACCTGCTATTTCGGCAAACGACGCGCAGCCGACGGGAAACTCAAAAGAGTCTGCACAGTCCGAAGATAACACGGTTATTGCAGCTATAACTGCCGCGGTTGCTTTAAGTATTGGCGCCCCGGCTGGTGGTATTGTTATCAAGTCGATAAGACGCACGAAAACAAACATACCTGTATGGGGCGCCGACGGGCGTTGCCAGCAGATATTAAAAAGATTTTAAGACGTTTTGGAGGAGAGACATAAATGCGAAAGTTTTTAATTAATGTAAACGGAACAAGCTATAACGTGGAAGT
>CAZSMH010000075.1:0-8798 GCA_964607965.1 uncultured Christensenellaceae bacterium | reverse complement strand
CCGATAGCAGGAGCGCTCATCCAGCCGGGCAGAACTTTAAAAATATTAAGTATCATAAGCGGAACGCTGACGGTAAGACCGGTAGCGATTCCCGCCCAGGCGCCGGCTTTCGTCATGCCCTTCCAGCGCACGCCAAGCAGGAACGGCGCTAAGAAACAGCCTGATATAGTGCCCCACGAATAGCTCATCAACGTAACTATAGCGGCGGGCTTGAACAGTGCAATAACGACCGATACCAGAACGAACAGCGCACAAAGTGCTCGTGTTAGCGTCATTACATTTTTTTCTTTCATTTTGGGCCGCATCACGCCTTTCGCCAAATCCAGGGAAATAGCAGTTGAAGATACAAGAACCAGTGACGAGAGCGTTGACATGGAGGCTGCAAGCAGCAGAACAAGTATAAGTCCTAAAAATACCGGAGGCAATGCCATGCCAAGCACTTGAGGCATTACCATATCAAGGTCTGCAGGAGCCTCGGTTAGAAACAGTCGCCCGAAACCGCCTACAAAATAGGCTATGCCTCCAACGAGAAAAGCAAAGACGGTGGATATTACTGTGCCGCGGCTTATGGCGCGTTTATCCTTTATGGCATAAAACTTATGCACCATCTGCGGCAGTCCCCATGTTCCAAGGCTGGTAAGAATAGTAAGAGAAATAAGAAGAATAAGCGTATCGGGAGAGCCGAACGGAGAAGCAAGCGAGGCGCCTTCTCCCGGAATTGCTGCAATACGCGAGAGACCTTCAGACAAACCGCCAACCTGCGGAGCACCAATAATAAAGAGTAACATCAGTATTACGCCGACACCCATAACGATAGCCTGAACTAAGTTTGTAAGCGCAGTGGCGATATAGCCTCCTGCAATCAAGTATACTGCTGTCAGTACTGCCATGCCTATCATACAGTACTCATACGGAACATTAAGCACCGTTTCTGAGAAATACCCAATGCCTTGATAAACGCTTGCGCAGTATGGTACAAGAAAAACAAAAATTATGATGGCTGCGGTTATTTTAAGACCCTGGGAGTTGTAGCGCTTGAAGAAAAAATCCGGCATTGTGGCAGAGTCAAGGCGCTGTGTGATACGGCGCGTAGGCTTTGCGAGCAGCTTCCATGCAAGCCATGTGCCGATAACTGCGTTTGCGATGCCAATCCATGTAACTGCAACGCCTATTGACCATCCAAAACGGCCGGCGTAGCCAACAAAAATGACAGCCGAAAAATAGGCTGTTCCATAAGCCAGTGCGGACATCCAAGCGCCTATTTTGCGTCCGCCGAGAACGAAATCATCCATAGTTTTGGTTTTTTTGTTGGCGAAAATTCCAATCCCGATAAGCAAAAGTGAATAAACAATAATAATGAGAATTTGAGCTTCCATAATTCCATCCTTCCGTTATATAAATAATTCTTTCCCATTCTACAAATACTGCCTGCAGTAATGTTACAATATTTAAATGGTAAATGCAAGTATAAGGATTTTGTTGTTTATATAGTTTTGATTTTATATGATGCGCAAAATGATGTGTAAAAAAATATCTTTCTTAAAAAGAATATTAATAAGCATTAGCTTTACAGTTTAATCGCGGTTTGATAATATAAAAACTATCCAAAATGCTGATAGGTTAAGGACATCACAGGGAGGCATAAAATTGTATACGGAAAATATTCAAAAACTTAAAAAAGAAAAAAATGCCGTGATATTGGCGCACTATTACCAGACAGGCGATATTATTGATATTGCAGACATAGTAGGTGATTCGTACGCCTTGAGCAGACAGGCAAAGAATGTCGATGCGGATATAATCGTGTTTTGCGGTGTTAGGTTTATGGCTGAGAGCGCTAAGATATTAAACCCGGGGAAAAAGGTGCTGTTGCCAACGTTTGATGCGGGCTGTCCGATGGCGGATATGGTGGCTCCTCCTGATATCAAACATCTTCGTTTGCAATATCCGGATGCTGCGGTAGTATGCTATGTTAATTCATCGTATGAGGTTAAGGCGGAATGTGACGTGTGTGTTACGTCTTCCAATGCCGTAAAGATAATAGGCTCGCTAAAAGAAAAAAGGGTGGTGTTTTTACCCGACCAGAACCTTGCACGTTATGTTGCCAGCAAGATATCTGACAAAGAGATAATACCATACAATGGGTATTGCATTGTCCACCACAGGGTTGACACTGCCGATGTTGACAAGGCGAAAGAGGCGTTTGACGGGGCGTTGCTGCTGGTACATCCGGAGTGCAGGATGGAAGTAATTAAAAAAGCAGATTTTGTTGGCAGCACGGCCCAGATAATAGGCTTCGTAAAAAAGTCGTCCGGCAGAAAATTTATTATCGGCACGGAAGAAGGCATATTGCATATTCTTAAAAAAGAAAATCCTGATAAAGAATTTTATATGTTATCACCCAAGCTTTTATGCGTTAACATGAAAAAGACAAGAATAGAAGATGTTAAAAACGCTCTTGAGAGAGAGCAGCATGAGATAATACTTGATAAAAAAATAATGGATAGAGCAAGGGTAAGCCTTGAGCGCATGCTGGAAATGGCATAAAACAGGGGTAAATAATGAGAAGATATATTTTTGACACCGAGGCTGAATTTACCGTACGTAAGATTGATGTAGCCATAGTAGGAAGCGGACTTGCGGGACTTTATGCGGCATATCACCTTGATCCAAGGCTGTCCTGCGCCTTGTTTACCAAGGAACGGATGGAGATGAGCTCTTCTTCGCTTGCCCAGGGAGGAATAGCGGCTGTAACGGAAAAGGACGATACTTTTCTATACCATTTTCAGGATACTATAAACGCCGGAGCGGGAATATGCGATGAGGAAGCCGTCCGCGTAATTGTTGAAGAGGGTCCCGATGAAATTAAAGAAATGATTACAATAGGAACCCGTTTTGATTTCGACAGCCACGGTAATTTGATGACTACACGCGAGGGCGGACATGGAATGAACCGCATACTGCATGCGGGCGGTGATGCAACGGGTCAGGAAATGGTACGCACATTAAATGCCAAGGTAAGGTCGAAAAGCAACATAGAGATTCATGAAAACTCGTTTGTAGCCGATGTAATAACACATGACGGTAAAGTCTGCGGGTTAGCGGTGCTGGAAGACGATGGATGGCATTATTATGAAACCGGATATGTGATACTTGCAAGCGGCGGATTAGGACAGTTATACCGCTATACCACCAATCCTACTGTGGCAACGGGCGACGGCTTTGCGCTGGCATTGAGAGCCGGTGCAGTTATGGAGAATATGGAGTTTATACAATTTCATCCCACGGGGCTCTATACTCCGCAAAACCGAAACCGCCAGTGTTTTCTAATATCCGAAGCTGTGCGCGGCGAGGGAGGCATTCTGCTTAACGAAGCGGGAGAACGCTTTATGAAAGGAAGGCACCGTTTGGCGGAGCTTGCCCCGCGCGATATTGTTGCAAGAGAAATATACAGAGAGATTCATAAACAAAACGAGCCTTTTGTACGGCTGGACATTACCCACAAGCCAAAAGAATTTTTGGTAAAAAGGTTTCCGACGATATATGCAAAGTGCCTTGAGAACGGTTTCGATATGGCAAAAAGCTATATACCCGTAGGCCCTGTTCAGCACTATATGATGGGCGGTGTAAAAACAAACCTTTTCGGAGAAACAAAGATACAGGGGTTGCTTGCATGCGGAGAGGTAGCGTCAACCGGAGTACACGGGGCAAACAGGCTGGCGAGCAATTCCACACTGGAGTGCCTGGTATTTGGCAGGCGGTGTGCGCAAACAGTAAACAAACAAGGCCTGCACCAGGATATACGTGCATCGTTGCCGGAGCCGATATACAAAAACAAGCCGGATATCAGCGTTGAGGAACAGATAATACAGCTTAAGGGTATTATGGTTAAACATTGCGGAATAGTACGGGAAGGAGAAGACCTTAAAAAAGGCATTAGCGCTGTGAAAGAGCTGCTTTTGCACATCAAGAATAAAAGGTTCTCGTCTCAGCGGGAGATGGAGCTTTTTAATATGGCGTCTGTAGCGGCAGTAATATTGCAGCGCGCATATGAGCGGGACTACTCTGTAGGCGCACATTACCGCGCAGATAAAGGAGACTGCAGCAATGATTGATAAAAAAATACTTATACGGACGATTAGCCTGGCGCTGGAAGAGGATATCAGCACAGGCGATATTACAACAATAAGTACCGTGCCTAAGGATAGGTATATAAGCGGGAGCTTTATAGCAAAATCTGACGGAGTGCTTTGCGGAACCGAAGTTGTTAAAGCCGTATTTGAATATATTGATCCGGATGTTAAAGTAAATATCAGTTATAATGACGGCAGCCGTGTAAAAAGCGGTGATATTATTGCAAAAATTGGGGGCAAAGCAGTATCAGTGCTTACGGGAGAGCGCACGGCACTTAATTTTTTGCAGAGGCTGTCCGGAATTGCCACCAACACTGCGGATGCCGTTGAAAAGACAGCGGGATTGCCGGTTAAAATACTCGATACGCGCAAAACAACGCCAGGGTTGCGGGTACTGGAAAAGTATGCGGTGCGTACGGGAGGAGGGTTTAACCACAGGCTGACGCTATCTGACGGCGTGCTTATAAAAGACAATCATATAAGCGCGGCGGGAGGAATAGCAAAGGCGGTTAATGCTGCTAGAAGATATGCGCCGCACACATTAAAGATTGAAGTGGAAACAGAGACATTAGAGCAGGTAAAAGAAGCGCTTGACGCAGGCGCCGATATTATAATGCTGGATAACATGACTCTTGATGCAATGAAGGAAGCTGTGCGCATAATAAACAAGAGAGCGCTTGCGGAAGCATCGGGAAATATGGACGAAAAAGACTTGCGCGCTGTTGCGGAAACCGGCGTTGACTATATTTCAATAGGCGCTCTGACCAATAATGTAAAACCGCTGGATATCAGCTTAAAATTTAATCGCGAAGAATGACTAAGCATGGCACGACGACAAGCTAAGTTGATTTTTATATAATCAGCGGGTAGAATTAGGCGAAAAAAAATATATAGGAGGCGTTTTGTGGGTAATACACTGGCTGAAAAAATATTAAATGATCATATTGTGCCTGAGGGGGCAAAAGACGAGATTTCAATAAAAATAGACTATACGCTAACGCAGGATTCGACGGGCACTATGGCATATCTGCAGTTTGAGGCGATGGGCGTGCCGCGCGTTAAAACAAGAAGGTCGGTGGCGTATATTGACCATAATATGCTTCAGACAGGGTTTGAAAATGCGGATGACCACAAATACATAGAAACGGTTGCCAAAAAACACGGCATATACTGCAGCCGGCCGGGGAATGGTATATGCCACCAGGTAAACTTAGAGCGTTTCGGCGTGCCCGGAGCCACTCTTTTGGGCTCTGACAGCCATACTCCCACAGCAGGCGGAATAGGCATGATTGCAATAGGTGCGGGCGGTCTTGACGTTGCCGTTGCTATGGCGGGAGGCGCTTACATTATTCCAAAACCTGAAATACTGGGCATTAAGCTTAAAGGCAGGCTGCCGTTTTGCGTTTCAGCCAAGGACATTATATTAGAGGTTTTGCGGCGCCTTGGCGTTAAAGGAGGAGTAGGTAAGATAGTTGAATATTTCGGGGACGGTGTAAAAACCCTCTCGGTGCCTGAACGCGCAACGATTACCAACATGGGCGCGGAGCTGGGCGCTACAACGTCTATATTCCCGAGCGACGAAGTGACGCGGGAGTTTCTTGCCGCGCAGGGGAGAGAGCAGGATTACATTCCTCTTAATGCGGATGCCGACGCTGAATATGAGCAGATTATAACTATAGATTTATCGAAACTTGAGCCTATGGCTGCCATGCCGCACAGTCCGGACAATGTAAAAACCGTAAGGGAGATTGGCGCAGTTAAGGCGGATCAGGTGTGCATAGGCAGCTGCACCAACGCGTCGTATCTTGATTTAATGCGCGTTGCAGCAATACTAAAAGGCAAAACAATAGCGGACGATATAAGCCTTGTTATATCTCCCGGTTCCAAACAGGTTTTAACTATGCTTGCGGACAACGGCGCTTTGGCAGATATGATAGCTGCGGGTGCGCGTATACTCGAATGCGCGTGCGGTCCGTGCATTGGCATGGGGCAGGCACCGCGTTCTAATGCAGTTTCCGTGCGTACGTTCAACCGCAATTTCTACGGCCGTTCCGGGACATACAGCGCCGGAGTGTATCTTGTAAGCCCCGAAACCGCGGCAGCCACCGCGCTGCGCGGCGTGCTTACCGACCCGCGGGACATAGGCCTTGCTGCTGATGTTCTTGATATAGAAATGCCCAAAGTGTTTGCAGTAAACGACAACCTTATTGCTGCTCCAGATGAAAATGGGGAAACACAGGTGGTGCGCGGCCCTAATATAAAGCCGTTCCCTTTGGGTAAAGCTCTTTTAGATACCGTTTCGGGAGAGGTTTTACTAAAAATGGAGGATAACATAACGACAGACCATATAATGCCCTCCGGAGCAAAGCTGCTGCCGTACCGTTCCAACATACCGTATCTTTCGGATTTTTGTTTAACGCCTGTTGACAAAGCGTTTCCGCAGAGGGCAAAACAAAAGGGCGGAGGATTTTTAATTGCTGGGCATAACTACGGTCAGGGCTCGTCGAGAGAGCATGCGGCGCTTGTACCGTTATACCTTGGTATACGCGGCGTTATTGCCAAATCGTTCGCGCGGATACACATGGCTAACCTTATAAATTCCGGAATACTGCCGCTTGTTTTTGAGAATGAAAACGATTACGACAAAACAGAGCAGGGAGATTGCCTTGTTATTGCAGATGTTTTGCGAAAGGTTGACGGGAGCCAAAGGTTCACGGTTGAAAACAAGACAAAAGGGTTTGCGTTTCCCGTTAAACTTGAAGTATCAAAGCGGCTTAGGGATATACTTATAGACGGAGGGCTTATAAACCATATAAAAGGCAAGGGTAATGGCTGAAAAAAACGTTAGCCTTTTGCGCATATTCTTAACTACTCTTAAGCTCGGCGCGTTCACATTCGGCGGAGGATACGCTATGATACCGCTGTTTGAGAACGCGTTTGTGCATAAATACGGCTGGATTACGCGCGACGATATGCTAAACATGATTGCGTTATCGCAGTCTGTGCCCGGCGCTATTGCTATAAACTGTAGTATACTTATAGGATATAAATTAAGAAAGCTGCGCGGGGTGCTTGCGGCGGTTGCGGGCGTTATACTTCCGTCGCTCGTTTTGCTGACCATAGTCACATTTGCTTACGAGGCCGTTTCGCAAAACGTATATGTGGCAGGAGCGTTGCGGGGAATACGCGCCGCCGTTGTTGCGCTGCTTGCTTTTGCATTCCTTTCTTTTTTGAAGAACTTTTTTAAAGACTGGTTGGCGATGGCCGCATTTTTTACGGCTTTTGCGCTTTCGCTTTTTACCGGTGTAAGCAGCATAATAATTATTCTTGCAGCCATAGTTTTCGGCATAACTGCCGGAATACTGCGCATAAAAAAGGAGCAGAGCGGGTTATGAGCGGGTATCTGCTTTTAATATGGGCGTTTTTCAAAATAGGGTTTTTCACTATAGGCGGCGGGTATGCGATGCTGCCGCTAATAAACAGTGAGCTTGTTGCTTACGGGCTGATGACGCATACACAAGTGGCGGATATAATAGCGATATCGGAGATAACGCCCGGTCCGTTTGCTATAAACGCGGCCACGTTTACAGGAGTTAAGACGCTGGGGATTTTGGGAGGCATAGCGGCTACCGCCGCAATAGTGCTGCCGTCGCTTATTATAACAACACTGCTGGCGCGGTATTTTTACAAGTTTGAGGACAACATTATAGTGCGGCGCGCTATGTGGGGGCTGCGCCCAGCCGTTACCGGGCTTATAGCCGCGGCCACAATGGTGATGGCTGCGCCCGCAATACTGGGTACCGGCATACCGCAGATAGAATTAGGCAACATATTCAATAACATAGATTACTATTCACTTGCTATAGCGGTCTTAGCCGGAATCGCTATAATAAAGTTCAAGGTTTCGCCAATACTCGTTATACTTATAGCCGGAGTGCTGGGCGCTGTGCTGTTCGGGGTACTGGGGCTATAGACTCTCTTTATAAAGAATATACAATATCAATTCTTGTTTACAATTTAATATAGACGCATGACAGTTTTTATAAAGGACAGAAAACAAACTGGCGACAGTAGAGAAATAACAGTAAAACAATTCTTAGAGAGAAGTTCCCTTCATCTTTTACAGTAAAGAAAGGGGCAATATTTAATCTGATAACAAAATCACAGGAAATTGATTGTGTGATTCTCGCTCCGAATCATCCGAAATTAATTACACCAAAAAGAGAAGATATTATAGCTGAAGGTGTATTTGCAGCAGTGGAAGTTAAACCTACTAAGAGAAAACATTAGGGCTATTTTTACTAATTCTGCTTTGCTTTGAAACACCTGAACCCTTGATAAGCGACTTTATTTATTATTAAAGAATATTTGAAACAAGGGTTTAGTGCTATTGAATATGAGGTAATAGAACCATTGTAAAAAGCAAAAATAACATATTTGGTATAAAAAACAATTAATCGCCTCATTCATTAATATTCGCCCTTTTAAAAATGTAATATATAAAAGAGTGCGATTCCTAGACTATGTTGTAGCAATATAAAAAGCTTTTCAGAGACCTAAAGTACCCCCGGCCTTTCAACCGGCTTTGCCGGGGAAAGGCTTACAAACGTAAGATGTCAGCACGCACAAACGCCGCGCTGACCGTGCCGTTAAGGCACAAGCGCG
>CAZSMH010000074.1:0-8852 GCA_964607965.1 uncultured Christensenellaceae bacterium | reverse complement strand
AACCGGGCGGCACTGCAGCGCTTGATAAACAATTAGTATACATATATAATCATATTATAAGAAAAGCTGGAGGTTTGATAATGAGCGATTTTCTAAGCGGTCTTGGCGGTATAATAAAAGGTATGCAGCCGCTGATGGATGAGGAAGCCCGCAACGATGCTTCCATGAATGCGTTTTTGCTGCAAAGCGATGTTTCGGAGCTTGAGAGCAAAAGGCTTAAGGTTCTTGCACGTATAGGCGAAGCGGTTTATGCAAAGAGAGATTCCGGCAAGTATGCGGAGTTTTCGCAAGTTTGTGACGAGGCAGCGGATATAGAAAAGCAGATTGCCGCCAAAAGGGCACAGGTTTCCGCCGCAAAGCAGGCCGCAGAGCAGCAGCAGCTTGAAAAGCAGCGTGAGAGAGATGCGCGAATCTGCGCAAGCTGCGGCTTTGAGAACGAGCCGGGTACAAAGTTCTGCGGTGAATGCGGCGGAAAGCTGGGACTGCCCGAGAAGACAAACTGCAAAAAGTGCGGCGCGGTATTGCTGCCGGGAAAAAAATTCTGCGGCGAATGCGGAGAAAAGTTATAAAAAAACCCCGTAGGCACTGGCTGACGGGGTTTTAAACTATTCGACTGTGTTCAGCTCATATTGCTGCGTGCCAAGCCCGAGATCTTCCAGTTCGCCAAGCTGAATGTACGGATTTTTCCTGTGAATCCGCTCAAAAAGATGGCCTGTTGTTCCAATTTCGAAACCCTGCGGTATACCGTCTGTTATAAGGCGTTCGGTGCGTATGGCATCAAGGCAGGCGCGCTCTATGGATACTATATCATCTCCTGCCATAATGCCTATATCCGGCACTAAGGGAGGTGTAGACAAGCCCCAGCAATCACAGACAAAAGTGATATCGGTTAGAAAGTTTATATAGAATACGCTGCCCGGTTCAAATGTATCAAGAACGGTTTTGGTGCAAAGCGCCATTCCCTTCTGAAAGTCCGTATAGTTATGGGAATCGAGAGTTATAGCGCCGGTGGGGCATACCTTTACGCAATGCTGGCATAAAGTACAGTTGTGATAAAACACGCTGTATTTGCCGTTCTCATCAAAACTGTTTGCATTGTGGTTGCAGCTTGTTATGCACGCCTCGCAGTGGGTGCAGAGATTTTCATCCCAAAGCAATCCGCCTTCAAGACCGTGAAGCTGCTGGCGTGTTCTGTCGGTTACACATCCCATTGCTATGTTCTTGCAGGAGCCGCCGTATCCGCATGCGCCGTGGCCTTTAACGTGGGATAAGTTTATCATTGCCTCGGCATCATGTATGTGTCCGCCTATATCCACATTTTTAAAGCTCCGGAAGGATACTTCTTTTTCATATATGTACTTGTCCATAATTCCGCATACCGGAACAATAGGAGCACCAAGATAATGTTCGGTATAGCCTCTGCGTTCTGCCCCGTTTATAATATGATCGGTGATAAACGGCTTGGCACCGTAACTTTTTAGCTTGTCAATAAGTATACGCACAAAAAGCGGATGTATTGTGGTATATCCAATGTTGCGCCCCACATGCATTTTTACTGCAGTCCATTTTCCTTTAACCGCACCGCTTATATTCATATTATCAATAAGTCTTTCAAAACGGGCGGGAAGCGTTTCGCAGGGGTCAAGAGTTTTAAATGTAACGGGTGCAAACTGTACTTTTGATTTCATGCAAGTCCCTCCATTAATATTGTCAGATGTATTGTATCATAATTTAATACAAGATTGAAATGAACATAATAAAAACAAAAAGCATAATTGCCTATTTAAAATAGGTCTATAAAAGACAATCTATTAAAAGTAGTAAAATATGATTAATAAGTAAAACATTATTTAGATAATGGTTAAATTTTGGTGAATAAGCGATTAAACAAAAGTATTTATGTTTATTAATACAAGAAAATAGTTTTATTGATATTTTGCGGAAACATGTTGCGTAAAAATGCCTGCTGTATCCGCGAGTAATGCTATATTAAAGTGTACGGAGAAACACGGATGCTTGCAGAGAAGGAACAAATAAAAATCGATGCCCTGACAAAATCGAAGTGGAAAAGAATGCTTGACCTTGCCGCTCAGTTGACGGAATGCGGCGAAGCTTTTATTGTGCGCACTGCTGATGACGGTATTAAGATTGCGGAAAAAGGTACATTCGGGGCGGAAATAAAGAATCTGGAAGAGGACGCAATAGCCATTTGCGGCAGGGTGATTGATAAGGCGAAGGAATTAGTTTTACCAAGTATAGATAAGTGCGAGGAATACAAAAGCGTCAAACAGGCTGCAGCGTTTATGGGTTATCCTATTTTTTATCAGGACAAAGCATTCGGAGCGATATGTGTAATTGACACCCGTGAAAAACAGTTCTGGAACTGGAGCCGTCAGCTGCTCTCCCAGTATGCCGAATTCGCAGGAGACAAGATTAAAGATATTGGAAACGAAGAGAGGCTCAAAGAACGGGCAGAAAGCCATGCGCATGACAAGATAAGCGAAAATAAAACCGAAGAGCGGTTCAGAAAGATTTTTGACCTCTCGCCGACGGCTATTGTAATTACATCTATAGACGACGGACGGATAATAGACGCCAATAATAGTTATCTTAAACTGTTTGGTTTTCGCCGCGATGAGCTTATAGGAAAAACAGGAATTCAGCTTTGCATATTTGATGACCCTAACGTTCGCCGCGCAATTTCGCGCAGGCTGGAAACCGGGGAACCCGTACGCGATTTTGAGACCTCGCTTCTTACAAAATCCGGAGAGACACGGCAGGTATTAATATCAGTTGACAAATCGGAATTTCACGGCGAGCAGTGCCTTATATCCACGCTTTATGATTTAACATCGATTATTCAATTAAAGCAGAATTTAAAAACTATCAACGAACGTTTTTCACTGGCAGCCCGAGCAGCAGATATGGGTATTTGGGATTGGAACATACCAAAAGGAACGCTGGTATGGGACGAACAGATGCTAAAGCTGTTCGGTATAAAAAGGGAAGCCTTTTCAGGGAAGCTGTCCGGCTGGCTTTCGCTGGTTCATCCTGACGATGTGGCAGCAGCAGAAAGCGAGCTGAAAATGGCGATGAACGGTGAAAGAGAGTATATCAGCGAATACCGAACGATAAGGCCGGATGGTCAGATGCGTTATATGAAAGCTTACGGGCATACGCTGCATGATGAGAACGGAATATCGGTGCGTATGACTGGTGTTAATTTTGACGTAACGGATATGCGTATTGCACAGGCACGTATAAAGGAGAGCGAAGAGCGGTACCGTTCCCTGTTTCATAATAACAATGCGATGCAAATAATAATTGACAGTGAGACGGGCGAGATTGCCGATGCAAACTCCGCGGCGTGTGAATTTTACGGCTACTCGCATAATATGCGGGGCATAAAGATGTGGGAATTTGACGATTCGGAAGAGAGTGCACTGCTAAAATGCCTGGCTGACACGTACGCCAAGGGTTCAAAATCGCTGGAGATGATTCACCGCCGCTTCGACGGGCAGCAAAGAGAGATGGAAGTATTTTGCGGGCGCGTATCGGTTTGCGGCGATAAGCTTTTGCATATGATAATTCATGATGTAACGGAAAGAAAACGTACTGAACGCGGGCTTATTGAGAGCGAAAACCGTTTCAGGCTGTTTGTGGAAAACGCGCCGGACGGTGTATTTGTTGAGATAGCCGGCTATTTTGCCTATGTTAACCGCAAAGCTATTGAACTTTTCGGCGTATCGTCGCAGCATGAGCTTCTCGGAAAGCCGGTTGATGCTTTTTTCCCGAAGAACCGGCGGAAGGGTATGACGGCTGCAATAAAAAGATTGAATGTATTAAAAAAGCCGGTGCCGCTTATAAATGAGACTATCATAAGAGACGGCGGGAATCAGACCGAAGTTGAGGTTTCTGCCGTGCCTTTCCAGCTTGGCGGCGAGGACGGTGCGCTGATTTTTATACATGACATATCAGTGCGCAGGCAGCTTGAAAACGAAAAGCTATACTTTGAAGCACAGCTTCGGCAGAAGCAGAAGCTTGAGTCTATAGGCATACTGGCAGGCGGCGTTGCGCATGAAATAAACAATCCCGTAAGCGGCATTATCAATTACGCGCAGCTTATATCCGAAACCCTCGATGAAAAAAGCGAAACAGCCGAATACTGCGGGGAAATAATCCGCGAAGGGCAGAGAATTGCGGCCATTGTAAAAAACCTGCTTAAGTTTGCAAGGCAGGAAAAGCAGACGCACAGTCTGGCACATATAAATGATATAATAAACGATACGCTCTCGCTGATAAGAACTGTTATCAGGAAGGATAAAATCGCTCTTGAAATAGAGCTTGAGTCAGATTTGCCTTGCATAAAGTGCCGGAGCCAGCAGATACAGCAGGTGCTGATGAATCTTATTACCAATGCCCGTGATGCGCTCAATGCGCGTTATAAGGGCGAAGACGAAAACAAAAAGATAAATCTTATAAGTTCGCAGTTTAAAAAGGGAAGCAATATGTGGGTAAGAGTTATCATCGAAGATTATGGAACAGGAATACCAAAAAACATTATAGAAAAACTGTTTGATCCGTTCTTTACTACTAAATCCCGCGGTGAGGGAACGGGATTGGGACTCTCGATAAGCCACGGTATAGTTGAGGACCATCACGGAGAGCTGTACTTTGAAACTAGTGAAGGAGAGTATACGCGTGCAATATTGGAGCTGCCTGTAAATAACGGATGGGCGATGACGGCGCGTCTGGAGAATTAGAATGCCAAAGATTCTGGTAGTTGATGACGAAAAAAGCATACGGGTGACTTTAAGCGAATTTTTAAAGCGCGCGGGTTATGAGGTTATTACCGCGGATAACGCAGAAAGCGCAGTAGAGCTGCTATGCAAATGCGAATTTGATACAGTGCTTACCGATATAGTGATGCCAAAAGGCTCCGGAGTTTCCCTGCTTAAAGAAATAAACATCCGGTACCCAAATGTGCAGGTAATAATGATGACTGGTGAACCCACCGTCGAGACGGCTGTTGATGCCGTAAGGCTTAATGCGAGGGATTATCTTGCCAAACCGATTTCCCGTGACGAGCTTTTAAAAGCAGTGAGGCAGGCGGTAAGCTACAAAAAGCTGCTCGACGATAAAGAACGGCTTGAGCACGAGAATAAAGAACAAAAGCAGAATCTGGAGCGGCTTGTGGAGGAGAGGACGCAGAAGATGCGCCAGGCAATGCTTAATACTGCATATGCGGCGGCAGCTATGCTGGATTTGAGAGACCCTTACACGGCTGGGCATCAGAGGCGGGTCGGGAACCTTGCGAGCACGATAGGACGCGAAATAGGTCTCTCGGAAGATCTTCAGGAGGGGCTTAACCTTATAGGCTGCATACATGATGTGGGTAAAATTACAGTGCCTACCGACATTCTGAATAAACCGGGGCAGCTATCGCCCCTTGAATACGAACTTATTAAAGAACATGCGCAAAAAGGATACGAGGTGCTTCGCAGCTATGAGATGCCCTGGCCGATAGCCGAAATTGTTTACCAGCATCATGAGCGCCTTGACGGAAGCGGCTATCCGCGGGGTTTAAAAAGCGATGAAATCAGTCTTGAAACGTGCATAATATCTGTTGCTGACGTGGTGGAAGCTATGATGACTCACCGGCCGTACCGCCCGAGCCTTGGGCTTAAAGCCGCGCTTGATGAGATAACTATGAATAAAGGCGTGCTTTATCATCCCAAAGTTGTAGATACATGCGTAAAACTCTTTTTAGAGAAAGACTATCAGCTAATAGAATAATTTTTGCATTTATTTTCAGCGGATGCTGTTTTTATGCCGTATCCTAACTTACTGCCTGCTGCGATCATAACCGCTAAAAAGTCGGCCAGATAATTAGGCACATAATAAAGAATAATATAAACAAAATCAATATTACCGTTAACCGTTACCACTGGAAAAGGGCAGCTTATTGGATTATACTATAAAAAAGAGGAGGCGGCGGTATGGAGAAGTATTGCTATATTACATACGGCGAGCGCAGAAATGTAAAGACTTTGTATGACGACGATACGCGGTTATGGCAGATTGCAGACGATATGAGAGCCAAAGACGCGGTTTGTGCGCTGGCAAACGGGCGTCTTATTTCGCTTTCTGATGCGCCCGAAGAAGAGGCGGAAATTTCTCTTTTAAAACCAACAGAGCATGAGCATGCGTCGCGCGTTTTTATGCGCGGCCTTACCTTTGTTCTTTACCGCGCTGCACGGGAACTGTTTCCCGAAAGGGAGCTGCGAGTAAATTATATGCTTTGCGGCGGCGTTTACTGTGAACTGGGAGCGCTTAGCGAAAAAGAGATTTCACTCATCCAAAAAAGAATGGACGAGCTTATTGATGAGGACGAAGACTTCGTATTAAAGCTTATGCGGGTCGACGAGGCCGGTAAGATAATGCAAAAAGAAGGGCTTGCCGTAAAGGCGGAGCTTTTAAGGTATCGTCCTTTTGACTATTATCGTCTTTATCACTACGGCGGTCTTCATAACTATTTTCACGGAATAATGCCGAAAAGCACTGGCTGCCTTAAAGGCGCGCATGTTTATGCGTATGCTGACGGCATGCTGCTTATTTACCCCACCCCTTACGCCATGGCGCATACGCCTATTATAGAACAGCCCAAATATGCAGAGGTTTTTCATCAGGCGGAACGCTGGGCAAAGGAGCTTTCAGCTTCTTATGTGACGGATATAAACAATATGCTAAGAAGCGGTTCTATTGGAGACTTTATTAATATAAATGAGGCGCTGCATGAGCGTACTATATCGGAAATAGCGAGAACTATAGCACAAAGAGACGATGTGCGTGTTGTGCTGGTTGCAGGGCCATCGTCATCGGGGAAAACTACTTTTGCATCACGCCTTACGCTGCATCTGAAAGCCATAGGCAAACGCTGTCTGCCGGTGTCTCTTGATGACTACTACAAAGACAAAGCCGAGCAGCCTGTAGGCGAAGACGGCGAGTATGATTTTGAATGCATAGAATCACTGGATACGCGAAAATTCTGTGAAGATGTGAAGCTGCTTCTATCGGGGCAGCAGGCCGATATGCCAAGGTACGATTTTTTTTCGGGAACACGAGAAAAGACGGTACCCGTAAAAATTGACGGAGATATAATAATAGTTGAAGGCATACACGGCTTGAATGACGCGCTGCTTGAAGATGTGGAAAAACGCTTTAAATTCAAGATTTTTATTTCGCCGCTTACAACGCTTAACATAGACAGCCACAGCGTTGTGATGCCCGAAGACCTGCGGCTATTAAGGCGGCTGGTCAGGGATAAACGAGCGAGAGGTTTTTCGTTCGCTCAGACTTTTGCTATTTGGGACAAAGTACGCCGTGGCGAGTACAAATACATATTGCCCTATCAGGAAACTGCGGACGTTATGTTTAACTCTACACTGCTTTACGAGCCGCTTTTGCTTAAAAAACATGCATACAGCGATTTGAGGCGGTTTACGCCTGATATGCAAAATTACCCGGAGGCCTTAGCTCTGCTGAAGTTTTTAAATTATTTTTTAAGCTACGACGGCGAAAGCAACGTGCCGCGTTACAGTATACTGCGCGAATTTATCGGGCATTAGCACAAAAAACTGTAAACTCCGCTTATAAATTTTTGCGCCTTTGCTAAGAATATTCTCTTAGGAGGCGTAATATGAAAAATGGATTTTTAACAGCCGCAGCGGTTGTAATGATTGTGTTAGCGCTTGCGGGGTGCGGTGAAAACAAAGAGCCGAATGTAACGGTTATGCCTACGGTTACCGCTGTTCCGACGGTTACCGAAATGCCTACGGTTACGATGGAGGAGCCGGGCGAACTGGCACCGCAGGAATCTCCGGAAGAATCACTCATGCAGTCTCCGGAAGAATCGCCGCAGCAAAGCTAATAAATGTTTGGCGAGAAACCAAAGGTTTTCAGCCAGTTTACGGTTTTGTTCGCCTCGTTCTCCGCTGCACTCGAAACCGCGTAAAACCGTAAGGTGTGGGCTGCACCCCTCTTGCCCACAAAATATTTATACTATTTGATGCTTTTCAAGATGCTTGTAAAAAGGCGTCTTTTTTTTAAAATGGATTACAGTAGCAATAAATATGCGCATGTTTAATATGAGCGGCATTGAGCGGCACGCAAGTGTAGCCTTTTTTGGGCAGGGGCATTCCCCGGCAGAAAGGAGACACATATGGACTGGACACAGGTTGTGATAGCCGCGGCGGGGCTTATTTTTACAGGGGTGGTTATACCGCTGTTAAACGCCGCATTTGTATGGCTGAAAAGCAAAACAAAAAACGAGGCGCTTCTCGCTGCGCTTAACGAGGCGCAGACGGTAGCGGACAATGTTGTGGCAAGCCTTCAGTCTACCGTAGTCAATGCTTTAAAGAATAAAAGCGGCGATGGCAAACTGACGGCAAAAGAGGCAAAGGACGTTGCCGCGATGGCGGCAAAGCAGTTTATAAGCGATTTGTCGCAACGCTCTCTTGAGCTGCTCAAAGACGGCGCCGATGATTTTACTGAGTATGTTGCGCACCTTATTGAGGCGCGGCTGGTTTTGCTTAAGGGAGGGGAGAAGGCGTGAGCGCCGCAAAAAGCATTAAAAGCTACTACGATAACATCGAGGAAGCACAAAAGGCGCAGCTTTTGGCACAGTACGAGCAGAATTACGCTCAGCTAAAAGGACAGCTTGAGCGCGCGCCGGAGCAGTATCAGATTCTCAAAAACGAAGCGTATGTAAACAACGCGCTGGCGGAGCGCGCACGGCGTGAAAACATGGCCAATATGGGCTTTAGCGGAACAGGAGGGACATCATTAAGCTT
>CAZSMH010000073.1:0-8960 GCA_964607965.1 uncultured Christensenellaceae bacterium | reverse complement strand
GTTATTCTAAGCAAAAGACACAAAAAATATTTTTTTGCTACCTATATTTTTATATAAATAATAACGGCAAATATAAAATTTTTAATTATCGGCTTTCTGTTAGCGATTGCTTATTTTCCGAACCTTGACATTAAAAATATATAAGTATATACTGCCTCTCGTTAGCTTAAGAAAAGAGGGCAAAAACTTTGGATCATACAAAACAGATTGGTACTGCTCCGATTTTAAAGCTGGTTATAAAATTCTCACTACCTACTATATTGGCTATGCTCGTCAACGCTATATACAATATTGTAGACAGAATTTTTGTAGGCCATTTTGTCGGCGAAGACGCGTTGGCCGGCTTGATTGTTGCGTTTCCTATAATGATGACAATATTCGCATTCGGTACGCTCTTTGCCATCGGCGGCTCCGTACTGATTTCCATAAAGCTCGGCGAAAAAAAACTTGACGAAGCCAACCGGATTTTCGGTAATACCGCTGCGCTGATTTTAGCGGGAAGCGTGATTATGTCTGTAACGGGCATGATATTTCTGCCGGAGCTTCTGTCGCTATCGGATTCGACCCCTTCGATTATGCCCTTTGCTTTATCTTACATGCATATAATACTACCGTGCGTTATCATACAGCTGTCGTCCTTTACTATGGCAGCAATCATACGCAGTGAAGGCAAGCCTCTTTTTGCTATGGTAAGCCAGGTAACTTCCGCGCTTACAAACATATTGCTTGACTATATATTTATTGGTCCTTTAAATATGGGCGTTCAAGGAGCCGCTTTAGCAACGGTAATAGGTCAGTTCGTCGGCTTTTCTATACTGTTTCGCTACTTCTTTATCAGCAAACACGGTATACTGTCTATTAAGGCTTCCAGCCTTCGGCTTTCATTTGCGCTTGTGCGCCGTATCTGCATCATAGGCGCCTCCAGCTTTGTTATCAACTTTGGAACCGGCATTTCAGCTTTTTTTACCAATTCCTCTCTTGGGAAATACGGCGGCAATGCCGCTATCACTTCTTACGGCGCGATATCTAGTATTTTTACTCTGGTGCTCATGCCGGTTCTCGGCCTGCTTCAGGGTATCGGCCCTATTATGGGTTATAACCACGGTATGGGACAGCCGGCGCGCGTATGGCGGACGCTCTGGACGGGCATCGCGATTGGCTCTGTATTTACTGTGATAATGTTTTCGCTTATGCAGATATTCCCCGAAACTGCCGCTTCGCTCTTTTTAAAACCAACTTCGCCTACTATGGCTTTGTGTGCGCACGGCCTTAAGCTTAACATGACAGCTTTGCCCTTCCTTGCCTTCAGTGTTCTCTCAACGGCATATTTTCAATCTACCGGCCGCGGAGTAATAAGCTTGTCGATAAGCCTGCTTCGCCAGCTACTCGTTATTGCAGCAGTAAACACACTGCCGTTTTTTCTGGCGCTTGACGGCGTGTGGCTTGCCAGCCCTGCGGCAGAAATACTCACAGTGGCAGTATCCGGGTGCCTTCTTTATGCCGCAAGCCGGGTTAACCGTACTGCTGTTGCAGACAGCGCAGCAAACTAAGCTGTATGCAAACTTTTTAACCGGTTGTAATTACAAAACAGCCCCTCCATTTTATTATCCTTTTTTGCTCTTCGTTTAACTCTTGCGAATCCGTATATGCCGGAGACAAACCTGCCGTTAAATTGTTTGCAACCGCAAGATCGTTAACCGTAACGTTTTCTATAGACGGAATATCTGCAAGCGAACAGCTTCCCCCGACCGGCTCGTCAATGCTTATGCTGCCCGCGGCTGAAACCCAGCCAAGCAAGCTGGAAACAGTTGTGGATGCATATTCAGCCGATGCATTATTCTGTTCGTTATTGAACGCCGCAAACTGTTCCTGCGTTTTATAGACTTCTTTGCTTTGTATTAGCGGGAAAGCGTTGCATATATACGAAATCGTCCCTGTTAAATAGTAAATGCACATCTGTACCGGTCCTATATCCGGCACGTCAATGCTTTTTTGCCTGCCTGCAACCTGCAGCCTGCTTATATCAAACAACACGCTTTTGACGCCGTTTGGTTCTGAAAAACTTTCATCCAGCATAAACTGCGGCGGTATTTCTGTCGTTGTACAAAATGGTACTCTCACTACAGCCATGTTAAATAAGCCTCCTGATTGTATAAATTAGTGATTATATTTCGCCACTATACCGTATATTATTTTTAAACACTGTTTTGTGTGAATAAATGCTTTCTTTGAGAAACAATTATATAAAATCAGACTTACTATGATACGCAAAGAGCCGGGTCAAAAACTCCCGGCTCTCATCTATGTTAAAAGAGCAATAATTTGGAGGGCAATTGCTCTTTTACATATTGGTATCATTCCCAAAAATAAATACTTTTAAAACCTAATCCTTTTTTTTAAAAATTTTTTTTTGCTGATGATTGATAATTAAAAATATTAACAATGCTGATTCTTATTCCGTTTCACATCAGCATTATCCGCAATACGTTTTTTGCGCTCCGCAAGGTACGATTCAAACCTTTCCGCAGTCGCGTTTATCACCAGTTCTTCCGGAAATCCGTTATTTTCAAGCACTTGCAGGGCCGTATCGTGGTGCCCAATATAAGAGGCAAAATGCGCATCGCTTGATACCGCAACGCGCACGTCATGTTTTCGGCACAGTTTGAGATACTTATCCGCGTTAGCTATGCCGCCCAGCCTGTAGTCGAATGAGTGGTCGTTGACTTCCAGCAGCTTACCGTATCGTGCGGCGCTCTTTACCAAAGCCTCATAGTCCAGTGAAAAACCCGGATTGTCCGGATGAGCAATAATATCTACATATTTATTTTCCAGCGCTCCGGCTGCTGCTTGCGTATCGTGTTTTTTTCCCCCCGATGGGAATATAATTTCGTGCATGCCCGCTATAACAAAGTCAACCAGTTTCAGGTACTTTTCGCTTATATCTATATCGCCGTAGCAGCTTATTATATTAGCCTCTACCCCGGTATATATACGCACTCCTTCGATGTAGTCCGGTATGTAAGGGTATGTACCTATATTAAATTCCGGCGGTGCTCCGGGAAGCGTCGGTCCGTGGTCCGTCAGTACAAAACCGTGCAGCTTATTTTTTGCTGCTGCTGCGGCATTTTCCAGCAAAGTAGAATGCGCATGCCCGGATAAAACCGTATGCGTATGGGTATCAACTTCTATTTTCATGTCATCTCCGTGTTGTTAAAAATTTTATTCAACAAGCATCTGCGCTTTTTTTACCGCTCCTGCCGCGTCAGGGGCATAGCCGTCAGCGCCTATGCTTGCAGCATAATCCAGGGTTATTACAGCGCCGCCTACAAGCACCTTTGCGGTAAGCCCGCGCTTATTTTTTAGCTCGATAACCTTTTTCATCTCATTCGCCGTTGTTGTTATAAGAGCAGACAAACCGATTATATCCGCTCCGTGCTGCTGTGCTGCATTAACTATCGTTTCGGCCGGCACGTCCTTGCCAAGGTCTATAACCTCAAACCCATGGTTTCTAAGCAGCATGGCTACAAGGTTTTTCCCGATATCGTGTATGTCTCCCTGCACTGTGGCGATAACGACTTTCTTTTTGATTTTCGTTACCCCGTCTGCTTTTATGTGTTTTTCAATGAGGTCAAATGCGGCGCGCGCAGCCTCCGCACTGTAAATAAGATGCGGAAGGAAATATACGCGCTGCTCGTATAGTTCGCCCACCTTATTGAGCGCAGGGATTATTATTTCATCTATTATCGTCTGCGGTGCTTTTCCTTCTTTTATCTGCGCGTCAACAAGCGCAAAAACGCTGTTTTTTTTGCCTGAGAGTATACAGCCGTATAGCGTATCCGTTTTACTCACAGTCGTCTTTTTTGCAAAACGCTCCAGATAGCGTTTAAACCCTTTATCTTGAGCCGTTAAAACTTCTGCGGCGCAGCAAAGGTTTAAAAGCTGCTCGTCATTAGGGTCCATTATGGCCGCTGTAAGACCGTTTGCCATAGCCATCATAAGATACGCCGCGTTTATATGCGGACGTGAGGGCAGCCCGAAAGAACCGTTAGATAAACCCAGCACTGTATTAAAACCGTTTTCGCTGCACCATCTTACAACTTTTAATGTTTCCAATGCTGCCTGCGGGTCTGAGGATACTGCCATAACAAGAGCGTCTACCAAATAGCTTTCCTTTTCGATCCCGCATTCGCTAAGCTTTGCGCAGGCTGTCTTAATAACATCAATGCGTTCCTGCGCGGTCTTTGGTATTCCGCTATCGCTTATTGGCAGCAGAATAAACATCGGATTATATTTTTTTATAAACGGCAGCAACCCGTTAAAATGTTCGTCTTTGACGGAAAGCGAATTTAATAGCGCGCGGCCGGGATAAGATCGTAAAGCCTGTTCTGCTACATCAGTATTCGAAGTATCTATGCAAAGAGGTAGTTTTATCTGAACGCTAAGCGTTTCAATTGCTTTTTTCATAGCGGACTTCTCGTCCGTGCCGGGTACGCCCATGTTGACGTCTAAAATATGAGCGCCGCCCTCCTTTTGCTCTGTGCCCAAATCAAGCACAGCGTCAAAGTCGCCGGTTTTTATGGCTTCTTTTAGTTTCGGCTTCCCTGTCGGGTTTATACGTTCTCCTATTATGCAGAACTGTTTGCCTAAAACGAATTCATCTGTCGCTGATGTTACTGCTGCAGGCAAAGACTTCTTCCATTTTAAAGGTGAAAACCCGGCTGTTTCCTGCACAATAGCCCGAATATAATCCGGGTCGGTTCCGCAGCAGCCTCCTATAAGATTTGCACCCGCTTCACAAAGCGGCTTTATGTATTTTTTGAATTCTTCGCAGGAAAGGTCAAAATACTGCCTGCCGTTTTTTATATGCGGAATTCCCGCATTGGGTTTTACAATAATCGGTACTGTCGAGACCGCTTTCATTTCCTTTATGGCGGCAATCATCTCTTTAGGACCTGTGGAGCAGTTTAAGCCAACAACATCCGCTCCCGCGCATATAAGAGCAATAGCGGCTGCGGCGGCACTTGTTCCTGTTAACGTACGGCCTTGTTTATCAAATGTCATACTTGCCGCAACGGGAAGATTGCACACCTCTTTTGCCGCGATTACGGCAGCCCTGGCTTCCTGCAAATCAATCATCGTTTCTATTGCAATAAAATCGGCTCCGCCCTGTGCCAGCGCATCTGCCTGCTGCTTATAGACTTCTACGGCTTCCTCAAAATCGAGCTCTCCCAAAGGACGCAAAAACATGCCTGTCGGGCTCATATCGCCGCCTACAAATGCCTTATCCCCCGCCAGCTGTGCGGTTATCTGCGCTAACTTTTTATTAAGACTGAAAGCTTCATTTTGCAGACCGAAATCTTTAAGTTTTAGCGCATTTCCGCCAAGGGTACAGGTATAAATTGCGCGGGAGCCCGCGTTTAGATAGCGCTGCTGCACATCGCGCAGTATATCAGGGTTTTCCGCCGCGAAAAGTTCCGGACAACCGCCCGGTTTTAAGCCGTTTTGCATCAAAAGAGTGCCTGTTGCTCCGTCCAGTATCAGCAGCCTCTGTTTTATATATTCAAGAAATGATAACCCGTCTATCCTTTTCATCTATTCAACTCCCGCAACGGCAATAACCGATTTTTCCGGTGAAAGCATGTACTTATCGTTCAGGCTTACGTTTAATGTACTTAAATCAAGCATATCATAAAAAAGCTTTTGGTATTTTATATCAAGGTCTCCGTAGCCCGCACTGAAACGGTGCTTGGTCAGTTTTTGGCCTGTTCGGCGCAGCGATTCGTTTTTCTTACCCATAATAACTCCAAGTGCCCCGTCTACGCACTCCGAAGCATACGCATCAAACACAAGCGCCTTTAGCCCTTCGCCTTTTTGTATTGCGTTGTTTATTTTTTCAACATCATGCGCAGGTATTGTTGCACACATCATATAAACACTGCCGCTAGCCGCAAGAAGTTTAGCTAATTTTTGTGAAATGACGGTTTTACCGCCGATCTCTATGCCGCCTTCGGTGCAACAAAACGGAAACGTCTCCGCCTTACCGCTTACGCTAAAAGCCGTCTTCGCGCTTTTCAATAAAGTCTCTATATCATTTTCAAGTTCGCCCGAAAACTGCGCCCTCAACGCGCCCATGCGGCGTAAAACAGTTTTGTTATCCGGAACGAAAGGGATATAAGAAAAATGCTCCATACGGCACCTCACGAAGTATGATACAATACTTAAGTCTATTATTCAACTACTTGAAAAAAGCTTACGCGTATGTTTAAATGGATTAAATCTATTCACAGGAGAATCGTATGAGCATACTTGACAGGCTTACAGACAATAAAAGTGCATTTTCGCTGGAGTTTTTTCCTCCTAAAAAAGAAATGCCGCTTAATACCGTATATGATGCTATCGAGAGCCTGTCTGCATATAAGCCCGTTTTTGCCAGCGTCACTTACGGCGCCGGCGGCAGCAACAGCAGACGGACAATAGAAGTAGCCTCGCATGTACGCTCAATGGGTCTTGAGGCTATTGCTCATTTAACATGCGTAGGCGCTGACGATTCTGAAATAGAAGAAGTTCTCGACGCTCTTGAAGATGCTGGCATATATAACATTATGGCGCTGCGGGGCGACATTCCTGACGGTATCAGCCGCGATAAAGCTTTTATAGCCTGCCGCCATGCAAGCGACCTTATTTTGCATATAAAAAAACGCGGTGGATTTACCATCGGAGCCGCGGCTTATCCCGAGGCTCACGCTGAAGCGCCCTCGCTAAAAGCCGATATTGAAAATATGAAAATAAAAATCTCTGCCGGGGCAGACTTTTTTGTAACACAGCTTTGCTTTGACGAAAACGCAATAATTCACTTCTTCGATATGCTCGGCAATGCCGGAATAACAACCCCGGTATCCGTTGGTATAATGCCGGTACTGAACCCTAACCAGATAATCAGAATGGCGCTTTTATCCGCGTGTTCAATACCCGCCCGTTTAAGCAGAATTGTAAGCCTTTACGGCAATGATACCGAGGCTTTTAAAAAGGCAGGTATAGAGTATGCCGTAAACCAAATAAATGCTCTGCGCAAAAACGGCATAAATAAATTTCATCTTTACACAATGAACAAGGCTGCGGAGATTGGCGATATAATAACATCGAGCGGACTTGCCTTATTACCTTGATTTATTCTTCTTTTCTCTATACATATCACTGTCGGCAATGCTGACCAGCGTTTCCGCTGTTTCATCGTGTCCGTACCCTGCCTGCATAAAACCAAAGCTAATTGTTATGCCTCCCGAAACGTTCGTGCAGCATTTTGCCACTGCCCTTTCCATATGCACGGCAAGCAGCTTTGCCTGAGCAGCTTTTATTCCGGGCAGTATAAGCACAAATTCGTCGCCTCCCATGCGGCAGACATAGCCTGTTTTTTCTACATGGTTTTTTAAAACCTCGGCTGCTGCGCGTATCATAGCATCACCTGTTCCATGGCCGCATGTATCGTTTATACGTTTTAATCCGTCTATATCTGCAAAGCATACCGTAAGCGGCAACATTTGCTGTTTGCATTCGGCATAAATTTTCTTTAATATCTCAAGCCCGGCGCGTCGGTTTAAAAGGCCGGTTAACGCATCCGTTTTCGCCATCTGTTCCAGCCTTGTTTCAGCCTGTTTATATTTTGTTATATCCGTCAGCAGCGTTGTTACAATGGTCTGTTTTCTGCGCCGCATTGAAGCATGCGCTATATGAAAGCTGCGCCCCTGCGCATCTGTATACTCGGACGATCTGTAATGACCGCCGTGCAAATCTTCACGAAACCTCTCGCTTACCATTCGCGCGCTGTCTTTTCCGAATAAATCCGTATATGCCTTGTTCTTATAAAGCAGTTTCATCGTTTTTGTATCCCAGATAGCGATTCCGTGCTCCAGCGAATTTAAGCCCTGGCATATTATCTTATTGTTATCAACAATATCCCGCGCGAATGTTTTATAGATATGCACGTAGTATTCAATTTGCTTTTGTAATTCTTTATCTGCCTCTTCGTCAAAAAAATAAACAACAACGCCGCGCGTTCCGTGTTCTTTTGTGTATGCTATTCTTACAGCGTCCTTTGCGCGTTTTAGCTTTTGCAGCCTTTCGGTTTCGTTCTCCGGCCACTCGTCAAAATCCGGGCTTAATATAGGAATGCAGACGTTTCGCCTCTCACGCCATTCGGCTTTTATTTTATAACGGCCATTGTTTTTCTCATAAGCCGCCGCGCAAAACGCACCGGCATGCTGTGCTGTAAGTGCAAGAAACGCAAACAAAGGATGTAAAGCTTCTTTTGCAAATATGTTGACGATGCCCGCTGTTACAGCGGCTTCTCCCCCGTCTTCTTTTGTCTGAGTGACAACAACTATAAGCGATTGTATATTATCGAAAACAGTTTCACCCACTGCAATTTGCGCGCTTAACGTCTGCGTGTCAGTTTGGAGTGTTATCATCTCACTTTTGGCTAAAGAGCAGGCATCAGCAAGCGAAATTTTCTGCGGAAAGTCGGCAAAAACATCTCCGCGCGCAATGCCGTATTCTTTTGCCCGGGAATTTAACCAAAGTACGCTGCCAGTATTTTTGTCTACAATAAACGCAGGCAACGGTAGCTCTTCAATTTGCACCGTCTTATTGCTGTTGTCCATAACTGTCCTTATCATTAGTCAATATGATAAGATTATACGCATTAAAAAGTAAAAATATTGTCGGACTGCGTATATATAAATTATTTTTTAGGTATTTTAATATAAATTACGGTTATTTTTTTGTATATTGTGGTATTTATATTTTATAAAACATTTTTTATTTTCGGCAAAGAATTTTAGCTTAACGGCAATTATCAATACCGCACCTTTGTAAGAATCTTCGGTTAGTATATGTTTGTTCCTCGTGCTTGTTTAACGGCGCGGAACAGACAGCAACAAAGCAATTATACGGCTTTGCAATAC
>CAZSMH010000072.1:0-9006 GCA_964607965.1 uncultured Christensenellaceae bacterium | reverse complement strand
TACCCCTTATTTTACCCCTTATAAGTTTTTATTAGGTTATTCATAACCTAATGTTCTAATTAATTCTCCAAATTTCTCTCGAAATTTAATCTGTTTACCTGAACCGGGGAAATCAATCATCTCTCTATTTGATATGTTATATCCACATTTATTCAATTCTGCATAACAAACATCGTAAACATTTCTTGAGATTAAAATTATAAAAGTCTCTTTATTAATCAACTTATCTATTTTCTCTTTTAGCTCAGTTAAGAATTCTTTTATTCTTCCTTTTTTGTAACTAGTACTTTTCTTTATCATTGGCATATCAACCGCATCTATTAAATAGAAACCATCTTCCTTAAACTCTTTTAACAACTCCCCTTTTTTATTGCGAATTTGCGGAATAGTATACTCATTAAAATATGATGGGTATAAAACCTTCATTACTTCTAGGAATAAACTATCTTGGTCTTTTACATTTAGAAAATAAAAGAATCTGCCACTATCATATTTTGGTGGCGATTCAGCAATCAAAAGAAACTTAATATCTTTTGGCTTGTACTTATTTCTCGCTTCTTCAAAACATTTTGGAATCATGCTATACACCTCCTAAAATTTATTTGCAAGCCTAATATTATTTATAAACGCTTCCATTCTAGATGCTGATTCAGCCTTCATCTTTGGCTAACATGACCGTATACATCCAATGTAAACGATGCACTAGCGTGACCTAAGTTAGTCTGTACTGTTTTAATGTCATCGCCTTCCTTTAATGCTGTTACAGCATATGTGTGACGCAAATCGTGAAAACGTGCATCTGCTCTGCCAATTTTTCAACGGAGCCTTGGTAGCAAGTTCCATGGGATTAGACATCAATGCCCGACGGTCTTTAAGTGAAGAGTTTTGCCGCCTTCGACATATTCTCGATTATCGGGACACCAAACGGACAGCGTTTTTCACAGTTACCGCAAGATATGCAGTCGGCACCGTTGTGCGCAAGGCTGCTATAATGAGACCGTACCGAGGGCGGAATGTTCTTTTCGTCCAATTTTGCGATATCAAGATATTTGTTGACTGCGGCGATGTCGATGTCGGCTGGACAGGGAAGGCAATGGCTGCAGTAAACGCAATGTCCTTTAAAGTCGTTATTTAGTTCGCCAAAAAACTGCGTGTAATCTTTTTCTGTATCGTCCGCTTTTAAGTATCCAATAACATCCCTTACTTCGGTACCGGTCTGGCATCCTATAAGCGTGCTGAACACGGCCGGGCGGCTAAGAGCATAATGGATGCATTGTTTTACCGTCATGGGTTTTGAGAACGGCGTATGCTCTGTTGAAATCAGTTTTCCTGCACCAAGCGTTTTCATTACGCTGATGCCTACACCTTTTTTCTCGCAAAGCGTGTACAAAGACGCCCGCTTTGGATCCAGTCCGCGGAAATCGGCATCCTCCCAATCCTGCTCTAGCGCATCAAGCGTATACGTTTCTGGAGGGCACAGGTCAAAGGCCAGATTGATACTGAACATCATAACTTCTGCCAGACCGCTTTGTACCACTTTTGCGGCGATTTCCGGATTATGAGAACTGAAACCGATGTGTCCTATATCCCCATTTTGCTTAAGTGTTTGTGCATAATCAGCAAGGCCGCCTTCAAAAACACTGCGGTAGTCATCTTCCGAATCGACAAAAAAAAGCATACCATAATCGATATACCCGCCAAATATTCGCAGACAATCTTCGAAATAGCGTTTTACAGTCGGTAAATCACGGCTGATGTCATACTGCTGTTTTATGTCGGTGGAGCCAATATGCCCCTGGATGAACACATCCTTTCTCCGGCTGCCCAGCGCTTTTGCGATGTTTTGACGAATTTCTCTCCCTGGCATAAAAACGTCCATGTAATTGATACCGTATTCCAGGGCATTGTGAATGGTATCTTGCACTTGTTTATAGGGCTTGCCGTCAAGATGCTCGCAGCCAAGCCCTATTATACTGCATTTTTTATCCGTTCTGCCGATTTGACGATACTGCATTATGTGCAATTCCTTTCGTAAACGTTTTTTTATAAAAATACTTCAAGAGGAGCTTAATGACTGTTTGTGCTCTGTGTCTGTGGTCTTTTTTACTATAAAATATCTTTATAGTTAGTATAAATGCAAGTATTCAAGCACAAAAGAACTATAGTTTTATTAGACATTACTTGTTAATAAGTATACCATAAATGCTCGTTAGTTTGTGCGCCTTTTTTACATTAATAATGGTAAACACCTAATTATCATTTAATAAAAAACTTTTTAGAAATATCGCACACATCCTGAACTCAAAAAGGGTTCCAATACTTATAAGTTATTGAAACCCTTTTGATAATTAGCAGGCAATTGCCCAATCTTTTACATATAGCAACCCCTATCAGCTCTTTGATCTTGACTTGGAATAGACATCGAAAGCAACCGCGGCCAACAGGACAAGACCTTTAATCGTTTGCTGTAAGTCTATGCTCACTCCCAAAATCGACATACCGTTATTCAGCACGCCCATCAGCAGGCCTCCGACAATTGCTCCCACGACAGTGCCTATACCGCCCAGAGTAGATGCGCCGCCGATAAAGCATGATGCTATCGCGTCAAGCTCAAACCCGTAGCCCCCTTTGGGGGTAGCCGAATTAAGCCGTCCTGTAAATACAATACCCGCAAGAGCCGCGAGAAAGCCCATATTTACATAAACCCAGAATAACACCTTTTTGGTTTTTATCCCCGAAAGCCTTGCCGCTTTTGGATTGCCTCCATAAGCATATATATGTCTCCCTGGTATGGTTTTGTTGGTAATAAATGTGTATATGAGAACCAGCAAAACAACGATTACCAATACCATAGGAATGCCGCGGTATATTGCCAACATATACGAGAAGAATACTATCACCGCGCAAATCAGCACAAGCTTTATAACAAATGTCAGCGTTGATGAAACTTCAAAATTGTATTTTTTTCTGTTTCTCCTTTTTGAGATTTCATTGAATACAAACAGTAGTGCTGCTACGCCTCCGATTAAAAGCGCAAGCAAATTAATTCCTTTGATATCTACTACATCCGGAATAAAGCCAGCCGCAAGAAAAGTATAATCGGCTGGCAAAGGCGCAACGCTTTTATTTCCAAGGACAACCATCGTTAATCCTCTGAATATTAACTGACCTGCAAGCGTGGCTATAAACGCGGGGACACCCACATACGCGATCCACACACCGTGCCATATACCGATAATTACCCCGACAGCCAGAGAAATCATTATAGCCGGAAACACGGGTACATGCAATTGCAGTACCAAAACAGCGGAAATTGCCCCGACAAAACCCACGACCGAACCAACGGAAAGATCAATGTTGCCACATGTCAAAATACACAGCAGCATACCAGTCGCGAGTATCATCACATAGGCATTTTGCTGTATAAGGTTTGATATATTCAGAGGCAACAACAATGTCCCTTCGGTCAAAAACTGAAAAAACAGAACAACCACTATAAGGGCAATTACCATTGTGTATTGGCGGATATTGCCCCTTATAACACTCTTTATTCTGTTCATTTGGCTACCTCCTTGTTGCTTTGCATAACGCATTGCATGATTATTTCCTGCGAGGCCTCGTCTGCTGTTAACTCGCCGACGATGCCGCCTTTGTTCATAACATAAATTCTATCACACATACCAAGAATCTCAGGTAACTCAGATGATATCATTATTATGGACTTGCCTCTTTCCGCTAACTCGTTGATAATGGTGTATATCTCATACTTGGCACCGACATCGATGCCTCTTGTCGGTTCATCCAAAATCAGAATGTCTGGATCGGCAAATATCCATTTACTGAACACAACCTTCTGCTGGTTGCCTCCAGAAAGATTGCCAGCTTTCTGCAGAACACTTGAGGACTTGATATTGAGCTTTTTCCTAAAATCGTCACCGATTATAATTTCCTTGTTGTCATCAATAACAAACTTCTTCTTAATAGAACCAAGCGATGGCAAAGTAATATTTCTCTTTATATCGTCTATAAGAATAAGTCCTGCTGTTTTTCTGTCCTCTGTTGCATAAGCAATACCATTTTTAATGGCATCACTGACGTCGTTTAAAGAAATTTCTTTACCGTCTTTTTTAACCTTGCCTGATATTTTTGCCCCATAAGCTTTTCCGAAAACGCTCATCGCAAATTCCGTTCTGCCCGCGCCCATCAAGCCCGCGATGCCTACCACTTCGCCTTTTCTCACTTTTATGTTTATATCCTTTAGTATCTGCCTTGTAACATCCAAAGGATCAAATACATTCCAGTCCTCAACTTCAAAGCAAACTTCACCGATTTTGTGGGTACGTTTCGGAAATCTATCAGTAATTTCACGCCCCACCATCGATTTTATGATACGCTCCTCGGATATATCGTCTTCGCCCTTTACAATCGTTTCAATCGTCTTTCCGTCCCTGAGGATTGTTATCTCATCTGCGATTTTGGTGACCTCATGCAATTTATGAGAAATGATTATGCAAGTGATTCCTTTGCGCTTCAAATCAACGAGCAAATCAAGCAAATGGTTTGAGTCTTCATCATTAAGAGCCGCCGTGGGTTCATCCAAAATAAGTATCTTGACGTCTTTGGACAGCGCCTTGACGATTTCGACGAGCTGCTGCTTACCCATACCGATATCTTTAATCAGCGTATCAGTATGAACATCCAGCCCAACCAGTTTTAGCATTTCTATCGTCTTGTTTCTGGTTTTGTTCCAGTTAATAATACCCCTCTCGGCTTGTTCGTTTCCTAGAAAAACATTTTCGGCTACAGAAAGGCTGGGAATCAATGCGAGCTCCTGATGGATAATAGCAATACCTTTTGCTTCGCTATCATTGATAAACTTGAAAACACAGGTCTCCCCCTCCACGATTATTTCGCCCTCGTATTCTCCATGAGGGTATACACCGCTTAAAACATTCATCAATGTGGATTTGCCCGCACCGTTTTCGCCAACCAGCGCATGAATATGTTGGGGTTTAACCTTTAAGCTAACGTTATCAAGAGCTTTGACTCCCGGAAATGTCTTGGTGATATTCTTCATTTCTAAAATGTACTTTTCCATAGTCTTACTCCTTATTATTTCGAGCAATCAACGAAGACCATCCCTCATTAACAGCTATAATCAGCCGGCGGCATTAATAAATACCGCCGGCTGACCCCGTGATAACCCGTCAGAAATTACTGAATATCCGCTTCTGTCAGGTAACCGGAATCCATGACCAGTTCCTGATAGTTTTCTACCGTGACTGTATAGGGTATCAACAAATAGGATGGAACTATCTTAACATTGTTGTCGTACGTAGTCGTATCGTTAATCTCGGGTTCTTCGCCTTTGAGGGAAGCTTCAACCATATCAGCTGCAACCTTGGCGAGGTCTCTTGTGTCTTTGAGTATTGTAGAGTATTGCTGACCCATTACAATCAGCTTAATTGAGGCTGCTTCAGCATCCTGACCAGTCACAACCGGCCAGTTGTCTGTTCCCGGCTCATATCCAAATGAAATAAGCGCGGAGATAATGCCTCTGGAAAGACCGTCATAGGGTGACAGTACGCCGTGAAGAGGCTTGCCGTCTGTGTAGTTTGCAGCAAGCACAGCGTCCATACGCGACTGTGCTACAGCGCCGTCCCAACGCAGCGTTCCGATATCAGCCTGTGCAGTCTGACCGGAAGGAACAACTACCGTACCATCATCCATGAGCGGCTTTAATACGTCCATAGCACCCTCATAGAAGTAGAACGAGTTGGTGTCGTCAGGCGAACCTGCAAATAACTCGATGTTATAGGGGCCTTCGCCTTTGAGCGCTTTTAGTCCGTCAACCAGCGACTGTGCCTGAAGCCGTCCAACACCGCGGTTATCAAATGTAGCATAATAAGAAACTGCGTCAGTGTCAACCAGCAAGCGGTCATAAGAAATAACCTTTACGCCTCCCTCTGCCGCTTGGTCAAGCGTAGCCGAAAGCGTGGAACCATCGATAGCCGCAATAACGAGAACCTTTGCACCCTTTAAAATCATGCTCTCAATCTGTGACTTCTGTGTCGGTATATCATCTTCCGCGAACTGCAAATCAACTTCATATCCTCTCTCCTCAAGGATATCCTTCATCGTGTTGCCGTCCTTAATCCAGCGCTCGCTCGATTTAGTAGGCATTGAAATACCGATTAAATTACCGGTTCCAGCATCTGTTCCGCCGTCATCAACAGGTGCAGATCCACCATCTTTCGATGTATCCGGCTTGTCAACTGTTTCGCCACCGCAAGCGGCAAATGTTAGAAGCAATCCTAACACTAGGAAGCAAACCAACAGCTTTTTCATCCTTATTCTCCTTTATGTTTTAATTTCTACCCCGCAGATAGCAGAGTAAAACGAATATTGTTTAATATATACCATACGATGTTTGTCACTATGATGTTTGTTCTAGTACGTTTTTTCACTTATTTGTTTGTTTTATGGAATATTAACACAGTTTATATGCGTTGTCAATTAATATATTTACGTTTTTGTTCGATTTTTTATAGTTTTGTTTTGATATTTTTTCTTTTGGTTTGTTATTGAAATATTTTTTAAATTAATATATGATATTGATAACAATTTATTAATTGCATTTAAGGTGTATGTAATGTTTGCGATAGAACGCATTAAAATAATAAAGAACCATCTGATAAAAGACAGGCACGTTTCGGTTGCAAAACTCAGCGGTCTTCTTGGCGTTACAGAAGTAACAATAAGAAGAGACCTTGAAAAGCTGGAGAGCGAAGGCTTTTTAAAAAGAGCGCACGGCGGTGCTATAATCAATGATTTTCAGGAAGATCTCGCTGGCGTTGAAGAATCAAGCGACGAAAAAGACATCTATCGCCAGGAAATTGCCGATACTGTGATGCATCTTGTTTCGGACAACGATTTTATTATGCTGACTGACGGTAAAACTAACCGTCATATAGCTAAAATGCTCACACGCAAAAACAATCTTACCGTTCTGACAAACGATATTAAGATAGCGATGGAGTTTTCCGGATGCCCCACCAATAAGCTGATTCTGCTTGGAGGGGATCTTGACGGCGATGCTGTGTTCGGGCAGTTGACTACCAATAATATGATGGATTTTTCTATAAATCATCTTATTGTTGAGGTAGACGGCATCTGCAAAAAGACAGGCGTTACCGTGTCCAGCATAAGCAAGGCCTCGCTGATTCAGCAGGCATGCAGAACTGCCGATAATGTGTTTCTGGTTTGTCTCGCTAATTTGTTTGGTGAAAAATCGTTTTACCGTGTCGGAGACATCAGTATTGCAAGCAAGGTCGTGACTAATTCCACATTACCCGATGATTATAAAGACTACTTGTTTGACCTTGATATACCACTCTACACATCTATGAATATTTATGAGGAATAACCGGAGTAATACTTAAGGCATATTTGCGAAGGAGAGTGTGTTCATTGGATATGCCACTGCTGAAACTGGAAGATATCAATTTAAGGCTTGAAAATTTCTCTCTGAACAATATCTATCTTGATCTGTATGAAGGCGAGATACATGTTGTCATGGGTGAAAACGGCGCCGGTAAAAGCCTGCTTATGCAGGTTATCAGCGGTCTTATAACAGCGGACTCAGGAAACATATATATAAACGGCAATTTGGTAAAATCGCGTATGTTTTGTGACGGACTAGATAAGGACATCATTTACATCCGCCAGGATGCCACGATGCTAACCCAGCTTTCTATTGCGGAAAATCTATTTTTCAACAATATGCCTTCAAAAAACAGGTTTTTAAAAACTATTGATTACGACAAACTGAATTACCTGTGTCAGAGTATGATTGACGAACTCGGGCTCCCTGTTTCGGTTTTTGACAAGGTCTCGTCTTTGGGCTTTGCCCAACGCCAGATAATCGAGTTTTGCCGCGCCTATATTTCTGATGCAAAGGTTGTCATATTAGACGAGCCTTCCTCCGCGCTCACACAGAGCGAGCGCGAACTTTTGTACCGAATTGTCAACAAAATCAAGGAAAAGGGCGCAGGGGTGTTTTACATCACGCATTGCCTTGAAGACGTTTCATATCTCGGGGACAGAATAACCATAATCAAAAAGGGCAGTATTATCGGGACCAAAAAAGTATCTGAGTGTTCGCAGGAAGAAATCATCAGAATGCTCAGCGGACATCACCTTAAAAACAGATATCCGAAAATAACGGTAAAACAGGGGAGACAGATACTTTCGGTACGCGGACTTGGTTTTTCCGACAAGCTGGTGGATATCAATTTTGATTTGCATAAAAGCGAGATTTTCGGCGTAACCGGTCTTGCAGGTTCCGGGCGCACATTGCTGGCCAACTGTTTATTTGGAGCTATAGAGAACGTTACAGGCCAGCTGTTCCTCAACGGTACCGAGGTAAAAATAGATAGCCCGTACAAGGCAATGTGCAACGGTATCGCAATGATACCCGAAAACAGACTTACCGATTCAATATTTGGTTACCTTGATGTTACCAACAATGTTGCCGTATCTTCTTTAAAAAGGTTTGCCAATCTTTTTGCCATCAATATGACGTTCTTAGAACAGACCGTGGCTGATTATGTAAGTAAGCTTAACATACCTCATAACCCATCCAGCAACATACTGACATACAGCGGCGGCAACCAGCAAAAAGCCATTTTCGCTAAATGGATTATGAGCCGCGCAAAGATTTTTATACTGGACGAGCCGACCAGGGGACTTGATATCGCCAGCAAGATAGACATCTATAACTCGATAAACGACCTCGTTAAGAAGCAAGCCGGCATAATATTTATATCATCCGATGTTGAAGAAATAATGGGTATCTGTGACCGCGTTGCAGTGCTGGCCGGACGCACATTTGTGTGCAATACCCCCACAAAAGACATCACTATCGAGAAGGTAATGGAGCTTTCGGCACAAAAAGATCTTTAAACAGCGTTAACGTCCGTCTTAATTGGAAGAGCGGCTTACTGT
>CAZSMH010000071.1:0-9284 GCA_964607965.1 uncultured Christensenellaceae bacterium | reverse complement strand
TTCTCGTAGTATCTCCCCTATCTCTATCTTCATTTTTTCAAATATCACTTTGCGCTTGTATTTGGGGGCAAACACTATGTGGTATTTGCAGTTCCATTTTGAGTGTGATAAGCTATGTAAGTCATTCACTTTGAATGTCCTCCTTTTGATTTTTGATGCTGTTTACCAGACCGCATCTTTATTCTAAATCAAAAGGAGTTTTTCTGCCGTGCCTCATCGCTAAAGCTCTACTGAACCCCGCGTCTAACGCGGGGTTTTCTATACAAAAAGGGAACCATTTATAACGGTTCCCTTTGCTTTTTAAGATATGCTCATCACAATCTTGTCAATCGACGCTCCGGGCGCAACCATGGGGAGCACCATTTCGTCCTGGTTTACTATACAGTGTATAAGTGACGGCACTTGCTTTTCCAGCGCATTGCGCAGAGCCTGCCTGAATGCTTCTGTGCCTTCGACTTTCTGCGCAAAATACCCGAAACCTTCCGCTATACCGCAGAAATTAAGAGGCGGCAGTGTGGTTTCTGAATGGCGTTTGTCAAAGAATAGTGTCTGCCACTGACGCACCATACCAAGCGCGTTGTTATCCAACAGTATAGTAATAATGGGCAGCCCGTAACGCATTACTGTCGCCATCTCATTTAGGTTCATGCGAAAGCTTCCGTCTCCCGTAATGTGAATTACTTGCTTTTTGGGGCATGCAATCTTGGAGCCTATGGCAGCGCCAAGCCCATAACCCATGGTCCCGAGTCCGCCTGACGTTACATATTTATCATGCTTTTTGAAAGGATAATACTGTGCCGTCCACATCTGATGCTGCCCAACGTCGGTAGCTATAATTACATCCCCTTTAATGCATTCGCTAATTGTGCGCATAATGTTCTTTGGCAAATGCTCTCCGGGAATATGCGCTTCATTCTCCGCCTTCCATTTGGCAACGCTGCTTACCCATTGTGAATTTTTTTTCTGCGCCAGCAAGCCTGTAATGCAGGTAAGCGCCGATTTAATATCCTGAATTATACTTACATGTGCCGGAATATTCTTGTTTACCTCTGATGCGTCAATGTCAATATGAATTATTTTGGCATGGGAAGCGAATTGGCTGGAGTCTCCCGTCACCCTGTCGGAAAAACGTGCGCCCAGCACAATAAGCAGATCGCAGTTTTGCAGCGCCATGTTGCTGGCCTTTGTGCCATGCATGCCTACAAGGCCCATATAAAGCGGATGATTAACCGGAAACGTCCCCACGCCCATAAGCGTGCATGCTACCGGCGCATCTATTCGCTCCGCAAGGTCATACAGTTCTTCTGCCGCCCCCGACAGCACTACGCCTCCTCCCGCCAGTATTACCGGCCGTTGTGCGTTTTCCGTCAGTTCCTTCACGGTGTCAAGCGGTATTTCTGTAAGTTTACACTGTATATTAAGCTTGCTTTCCGGCGGTGTATATTCATATGTCTGGGTAAATATATCGCTTGTTATGTCTATGAGTACAGGACCCGGACGGCCGCTTTTTGCAAAAGCAAACGCCTCTCGGAATACGTCTGATATCCTAGTTATATCCTTAATCTGGTAGTTATGCTTTGTAATGGGCATTGATACTCCCATAATGTCAACTTCCTGAAAGCTGTCCGTACCGAGAAGGCTTGCAGGCACATTGCCGGTGATAGCGACAATGGGTATGGAATCCATATAAGCCGTAGCAAGCCCTGTAACAAGGTTTGTCGCTCCGGGTCCCGATGTTGCAATAACTACGCCGGGCTTCCCCGTTGCGCGCGCATACCCGTCGGCTGCATGGGTTGCTCCCTGTTCGTGAGCCGTTTCAATATGCTTTATATTTTTTCTTTCATCATAGAGCGCATCATAAAGCTTTATAACTTTACCGCCCGGGTAACCGAAAACGGTATCAACGCCTTCTCTTTTCAGACACTCCATAATTATCTGTACACCGGTCAATTGCATAATCGCCCTCCTTTACTTCAGCACCGCGCCTTTATCTGCCGAGGACACCAGCCGCGCATATCGTGACAGCCAGCCGCTTTTTACGCGGAGTTCCTTTTTCTTAAGATTCGAAAGCCTTCTTTGAATTTCTTCCTGCTCAACAACAAGCATAAGGCTTCTTTTTGGAATATCTATGCTGATTATGTCTCCTTCATTAATAACAGCTATAACGCCGCCTGCCTGCGCCTCGGGAGATACGTGCCCTATGGCCGCACCCCTTGTTGCTCCGCTAAAGCGACCGTCGGTGATGAGCGCAACGGTTTTATCCTTGCCCATACCCGCAAGGGCAGACGTTGGAGAAAGCATCTCACGCATTCCGGGGCCTCCCGAAGGCCCTTCATAACGTATAACAACAACGTCTCCGTCATTGATTTTGCCGGCATAAATTGCTTTTATAGCATCATCCTCACTGTCGAATACCCTTGCCGGGCCCTTATGCACCATCATTTCCGGCGCTACAGCAGATTGCTTAACGACGCTTCCGTCCGGAGCAATATTGCCGCGCAGCACTGCAATTCCGCCTTCGGCAGAGAAAGGATCTTTCACGCTCTTTATTATTGTATTGTCAAGTATATCAGCTTTGCTTACAGCTTCTCCCATTGTTGTTCCGGCCACACATTTTACGCTGCCGTCAAACAGCCCGTTTTTATACAGCTCGTTTAAAACGGCGTATACTCCGCCCGCGCTTTCTAGGTCTGATATATGAACGCGGCTTGCCGGTGAAAGCCTGCATAAGTTGGGCGTGCGTTTGCTTATCTCGTCAACAACTTTAAGGCTTAATGAAATACCGCATTCGTTGGCTACGGCAGGCAGATGCAGCATCGAGTTGGTAGAGCAGCCAATAGCCATATCCAGCGCAAGAGCATTGGTAAAAGCCGTTTCTGTCATTATATCCAGCGGACACAGATTCATTTCCAAAACCTTTAACAGCTGCATTCCGGCTTTTTTTGCCAGCCCGATGCGCGCTCCCGATACAGCCGCTATCGTACCGTTGCCTCTAAGCGCCATACCCAGAGCTTCGCACAGACAGTTCATGCTGTTAGCTGTAAACATACCCGCGCAAGAACCACAGCCAGGACAAGCAGTTTTCTCGAGTTTATAAAGGTTTTCTTCAGTCATTTTACCGGCGCTGTATGCTCCAACCGCTTCAAAAACCTGTGTTAAGCTGGCATTGCTGCCGTCAAGGTCTTTCCCCGGAAGCATAGGCCCTCCGCTTACAAAAATAGACGGTCGGTTTATTCTTGCGGCAGCCATAAGCATACCCGGAACTATCTTGTCACAGTTAGGTACAAAAGCTACAGCATCAAAGCCGTGGGCGCTTACCATTGATTCTATAGAGTCTGCTATAAGTTCGCGCGATGCTAAAGAATAGCGCATGCCGGCATGCCCCATAGCTATACCGTCGCAGACGCCGATGCACGGTATCATAACGGGTACGCCGCCGCCCATCCTTATTCCGTCCGCTACTGCACGGGCAATATTATCAAGATGTATATGTCCGGGCACTATCTCGCTCTTTGCATGTACTACAGCGACCAGAGGCCTTTTCAGCTCTTCGTCAGTATACCCCATTGAATAGAACAATGACCTGTGCGGCGCTCTGTCCGCCCCCTTCTTTACGCTGTCACTAATCATATATTTTACCTCCGTTAAATCAATTCCCTTTGCAAAACCTTTTTATGCTTTTTATTCAAGCTTTTTGTCCGTTATTGATCAGCACATGGTCTATTGAATCAATAAGCGCCAAAAGGCTTGCTTCTATAACGTCTGTGGATACTCCCATGGTTCGCCAGTAGGAATTTCCGTCGCTCGATTCTATAACGACACGTACCTTTGCAGCCGTGGCGGCATCGGTATTTAAAACACGTACCTTATAGTCGGTAAGCGTCACTTTCTTTAAAGCGGGAAAGAAAGTACCGAGCGCCTCCCTTAAAGCCTTGTCAAGTGCGTTTACAGGTCCGTTGCCTTCAGCAGCCGCCATGCGCGTTTCTCCGTCCACATGCACCTTAACTACAGCGTATGCCCCAAAAGTGTTTTCATGTGTCGGCTCGTCGCTTACTTTGAAATGCACAAGAGAAAATCTTGGCTTATAAAGCCCCAGTTCCTTTAACACGAATAGTCTGAAACTCGACTCCGCGCCTTCGTAACTTAGCCCCTCGCTTTCAAGCTCTTTTAAAGTATTCATCATCTTTCCGACACGCTGTTTATCGGCTGCAAGCTCCGGAAATTCCTCTTTTAACTTTTCGGTCAGCGCGCTTTTTCCCGCCACTTCCGAAATAAGAAACTCACGGCTGTTGCCTACAAAAGACGGGTCTGTATGTTCAAACGAACCCGCAGCCTTGCATAAGCCGTCGATGTGCATGCCGCCCTTATGTGCGAAAGCATTGCGTCCCACATACGGCAGCGTTTCATCAAATGAGAGATTTGTTATCTCCGCTGCCTCGCGCGAAACCGCATACAGCTTTTTTATATTATCCCCGATGCAGTCGTAACCTAGCTTTAACTGCAGGTTGGGAATTATTGACGATAAGCGCGCGTTTCCGCAGCGTTCGCCGTATCCTAAAAGCGTGCCCTGAACGTGGCATACGCCGAGCTGCACACTGATTATTGTATTGGCAACTGCCAGTTCGGTATCGTTGTGCACATGTATGCCAAGCTTTTTATCAACTGCTTCCACAGAGGCTTTAACCGCCTTTTCGACCTCGTGAGGCATTGCACCTCCGTTGGTCTCGCACAGTACTATAGTATCGGCTCCTGCCCGGCAGGCGGTTTTCAATACTTCCAGTGAGTATTTTGGGTTTGCCTTAAACCCGTCGAAAAAATGCTCCGCGTCAAATATAACCTCTCTGCCGCTTTGCTTTAAATACTTAAGCGTATCGTATATCATGCTCAAATTTTCTTCAAGCGTTGTTCCTATCACTTCTGTCGCATGAAGATCCCATGCCTTACCAAAAACGGCAACAACTTGGGTGTTGGCTTCCATAAGAGCGCGGACCCCCGCATCCTGCTTCACGTCTGCGTTTTTTCGCCGCGTGCTGCCGAACGCAACAAGTTTCGCGTTTTTAAGCTTGACTTTTTCCGCTTCTTCAAAGAACTGGCGTTCTTTTGGATTAGAGGCGGGGTTTCCCGCCTCTATATAATCAATTCCAAGACCGTCCAGCAGCGATAGCATGTTCAACTTATCGGCAAGGGAATAATTGATGCCGCGCGCCTGTGCGCCGTCGCGCAGCGACGAATCAAAAATCTCTATCTTCTTCATTTAGACTCCTTATTTAAAAGAAGTATTTTTTAATATTCGGGTTCTTCCTGCCACGGCATCATTTTGCGCAGCTCCTTGCCCACCTTTTCGACGAGCAGATTCTGCTCTGTGCGGCGCCTTGCGTAAAACGCCGGGCGGCCTGCTTTGTTTTCATTAATCCAGCGGCTTGCAAATTCGCCTTCCTGTATCTCCTGCAGAACCTTTTTCATTTCTTTTCTGGTTTCTTCAGTTATTATGCGGCGTCCGACCATATAATCTCCGTACTCTGCGGTATCGCTTATTGAATAACGCATGTATGAGAGCCCGCCCTTGTTTACCATATCAATAATAAGCTTCATTTCATGCAGACACTCGAAATATGCGCTCTCAGGCTCGTAACCGGCCTCTACCAATGTATCAAAACCGGCCTTCATCAGTTCGCAGACTCCGCCGCAAAGCACTGCCTGTTCTCCGAAAAGATCAGTCTCGGTTTCTTCGCGGAATGTGGTGGCAAGAATACCTGCCCGCGCACCGCCGATAGCTTCTGCGTAAGCAAGGCCAACCTGCAGAGTATCCCCTGTGGGGTCCTGCTCTACAGCAATAAGGCACGGTACGCCTTTGCCTCCCACATATTCCGAACGCACCGTATGTCCGGGGCCTTTGGGCGCAACCATGAATACCCCGACATCGGCCGGCGGTTTAATCTGTCCGTAATGAATGTTAAATCCGTGCGCAAACATCAAATAATTACCCGGCTGAAGATTAGGCTTTATAGCCTTCTCATAAATAACAGGCTGCAGATCATCCGGTACCAGCATTACAATAACATCGGCCTGTTTGGCAGCATCGTCCGCTGTGGTAACCATAAGCCCCGCTTCCAGCGCTCTTGCCCATGCATTCGATCCCTTAGCTTCCGCAACAATAACCTTCATGCCTGATTCTTTTAAGTTAAGCGCATGCGCATGTCCCTGACTTCCGTATCCGATAATCGCTATTGTCTTATCGGTCAGATATTTCTTGTCACAGTCCGATTGATAGTATAACTTTGCCATTTTTGTCTCTCCTTATATTAATATATATTTTGATTTAAATCTTTTGCATTTCCGCCTTGCGGCTGTTGTACAGCTGCGTATCTCCGCTCTCAAGAGCCACCATTCCTGTGCGTGCAAGCTCAATTATATAATACTTTTTGAGCATTGCAACGCTGTCGTTTATATGGTCTATACGCCCCGTCAGTTGAACGGTCACACACTCTTCTCCTATATCGAGAACTACTCCCTTGCACTTCTCGATGTCTTTCATAATTTCCTTTTTTTCAACGCCCCTTATGCCTATTTTAATAAGCGCAATTTCTCTGAATATGCCGCCATCCGCCGGAATCTCTTTTATGGCTTTAACGTCAAGCAGCTTGTCAAACTGTTTTACCACCTGCTCGATAACGGTGTCTTCAGCATACATAACAATAGTGATTCTTGAAAGCGCAGGGTTACTCGTGACCCCTACCGTTAAACTCTCAATATTAAAACCGCGGCGGCTTATCAAGCCGGATACGCGGGATAATACGCCCGGCTGGTTTGAAACGATAAAAGATATAACACGCTCCTGTTGCATTTTTCGTATCCTTTCTTTTCTTCCTTATCCTTTTGATAATACTTATAAAAAAAGCCGCATACTCCTTCATAGAATTACGAAGAGACGCAGCTGTTTCTTACAACTTCGCGGTACCACTCAACTTGTCTTTTTGTAAAGACCGCTTAAAGGCTCTGTCAAGCCCATAGTTTTTAACGGAACCGCCCGGCAATGTCTACTTAAGTTCGGCACGCAGCTTGGGAGGGATTTGTCTGGCTCTGTACTGTCGGCTTCCACCGCCCGCCGACTCTCTATAAGCACTTTAGGCCATACCTGTCTCCGTCAACGCCTTTATTAAACCCGATATTAACAAAGTAAGCCAGCTTTGTCAACACGCTATTTGCAATATACATATAATTGTCACATTATTGTATCAAAAAAACCCTTCAAACAATCAATCTGTCTTTTTGCCGACTGCTCATCGGCTGCGCATGATGCAAAGTAAATTTTTATCTTTGGTTCGGTTCCAGAAGGGCGCACACATGCCCATGCGCCGCCTTCAAGCAAATATTTAACTGCGTTTATTCGAGGCATATCAATGGGTTTTGTCCCGACCGCGTCAGTGCTTATACCGCTTTGATAGTCTTCTTTCCTAATAACTTTCAGACCACCTATACTATCGTATTTTTTGTTTCTAAACGCTGACATTATTGACTGCATTTTAGCCATGCCGTCTACACCTGAAAACTCAACATTCTTTACTTCTTCAATATAATATCCGTAATGAGAATATAATTCGCCAAGAACATCAAGCAGCCCCTTGCCATTTTCTTTGTAATACTGGGCAGCCTTGCAAAGCAAAAGCGCGGCAAGTACACCGTCTTTATCTCTTGAACCATCGCCTGCAAGAAAACCGCAGCTTTCTTCAAAGCCGAATATAAAATTAGTTGTTCCTTCGCTGCGGGCTATTAATTCCGAAATAAACCGAAAACCCGTCAAAACGGTGTGGCACTTAACGCCGTATTCCTGAGCAATGCTATCGGCCAAATCCGACGAAACAAAAGACTTGACAATAAAATCTGCAGGAGACAGAAGATTCTGCCGTTTTCTTTTTTCAAGAAGATATTCTGTAAGAATACATCCTATCTGGTTGCCTTTTAGCATGCGGTAACCGCCGCCGCTGTCACGCACCGCAGCACCCATTCTGTCCGCATCAGGATCGGTACCTATTGCAATATCGGCATTAACCTTTTTTGCAAGCATAACAGCCATCGCCATTGCAGATTCGTTTTCAGGATTAGGTGATTCTACAGTGGGAAAGCTGCCATCCGGATTGCTTTGCTGCGATACAATATGAAGGTTTTTTATGCCGGCTGCTGGAAACACGTTTTTAACAGCTCGCAGCCCGGAACCATGTAATGGGGTATATACCACGCTTATGTCTTTTGCTTCATCTTTGCCACATAAAGAAATTATATTCTCATAATAGCGTGCATCCACTTCTTCGCCGATTTTGACTATTAAACCATTGGCAATGCCGTCTTCAAAAGAAATGCGTTTTATTCCGCTGAAAGCATCTACCTTTTGTATGTGACGCATAACCTCAAGGCTTTCATCCAATCCAAGCTGCCCTCCGTAAGAAGCGTAAACCTTAAAGCCGTTGTAATCCTTCGGATTGTGGCTTGCAGTAATTACAACGCCGCCTGCGCTCTTTAAATGCCGCACAGCATAAGACAGCTCGGGTACGCTGGTAAGTTCTTTGAATATGTACGTCTTTATCCCGTTTCCGGCGAAAACACATGCCGCTTCTCGCGCAAAATCATATGAATAATTGCGGGAATCATAGGCTATTACCATCCCGCCTTGTTCTTTACCATTAGACTTTAAGTGTAGAGCAAGCCCCTGTGTTGCCCTCCCCACGGTATAGCGATTCATTCTGGCTATCCCTGCGCCTATTAAACCGCGCAGCCCTGCAGTGCCGAAAGGCATGTCATGCGAAAACCGCTCCCTTATCTGCGTATCGTTATCTTTGATGCTGTTAAGCTCATCGCGCAAATCATCGTCCTGCGCCATATCCAGCCATTTTTTATATGTATCTTTGTATGCCATTGATACTCCTTTTTTATCTCCATTGTATCTTTTGTCACATTTTTTCGCGCATGTCAAGTATTGATGTAAATATTTATTAAACGCGAGCAATGTTTAACCGGAAACATGCAGTAGGATATAATGCTGTTTCTTAACATATTATTTATACCCTTATGTTAAAGATTCATAAACATCAAAATAGTATTTGCCGGATTTCGTTTTTATGATTGTTATGGTCACAATACTCAATAATCCTATTATTGCATACATATTGATAAGGAGTCAGCTGTTTCGGCAGGCTTCTTTTTATGCACTAAAGACAATAAAAAAGCGCCCGTGTCCTTAACAATGGGCGCAAGATAATCTTGAGTCTATGCCTTAACAGGCGCGCGGC
>CAZSMH010000070.1:0-9414 GCA_964607965.1 uncultured Christensenellaceae bacterium | reverse complement strand
CTTATACATTTTATGGCATACCCAAAAACCATGAAAGGCGACGGGCCTATAGAAGATACTGTAAAAAATATACTTACAGATACTTATTTTGACGCGATAGAAGTAACTCAGATTAATGACAATGAGGTAAGAGCGCGGGTTGCGGATATGATTGCCGTATCGCGTATAACGGCGGCGTTTGGGGGACAACCGATGCTGCTGGCAACAGGGAAGAATATAAATGATACCGATGAGGACAAACGAGCTGAAGCTGTTAAGCTTCTTAAAACGGGTATAGATCAGGCGCATGAACTTGGATGCGGTTCTTTCGCTTTTCTATCAGGCAAATATGACAACCGCGAAAAAGACAAGGCTTTAAAATCTCTCGTTAAGTCTACCAAGGAATTATGCGCATATGCAAAGCAAAAATGCAATATGAATGTTGCTCTTGAAGTATTTGATTATGATATTGACAAAAAGTCGCTTATCGGCCCGGCCGATCTTGCTAAAGAGTATGCACAGGAAGTTTCGGCTGCCTGTGATAACTTCGGGCTTATGGTAGATTTAAGCCATATACCCCTTCTTCACGAAAGCATAGAAAAAAACCTTTTGCCGGTAAAGGATTATATAATACATGCGCACATGGGGAACTGCGTATCTGGGGACAGCAGTATGCCGGGATACGGCGATCAGCACCCGCGCTTCGGATTCCCCAACGGAGACAACGATGTCGAAGAGCTTGCGCAATATTTAAAGGTATTAATGGACATTGGATTTATATGTCCTGAAAAGCGGCCGATAGTTAGTTTCGAAGTTAAGCCGTTTGGCAGTGAAGATTCAGAACTTGTTATTGCAAATGCAAAGCGTACCTTAGATGCAGCATGGCGAATAATATAGGAGCTGGAATACAAAAAAAGGGGGACTTTATATGAATAAGCCGGATATTGTGGTTCTTGACGGATACACTTTAAATCCCGGAGATTTAAACTGGGATGCTATTGCTTCTCTGGGAAATCTGACTGTGTACGACCGTACACCCGAGGATAAAATCGCAGAGCGTATAGGGAATGCGGAAATTATATTTACTAACAAAACGCCTTTAACAAAACAAATACTTGAACAATGCACAAGCATCAGATATATAGGCGTTCTTGCAACGGGCTACAATGTAGTGGATGTGAAGACCGCGAATGAAAAAGGAATAACGGTAACCAATATACCGACATACGGGACGTCTGCAGTTGCGCAGTATGTAATAGCGCTGCTTTTAGAGATTTGCCATCATGTTGGTTCGCACAGCGAATCGGTAAAACAGGGACAATGGACTAAAAGCGAAGATTTTTGCTATTGGAATTACCCGCTTATTGAACTGGCCGGCAAGACTATGGGCATTATTGGTTTTGGAAGAATCGGAAGAGCAGTTGCGGAAATTGCGAAAGCGCTTGGGATGAACGTTATATATCACGATTCGCAAATATTTAATAGCGAGTATGAATACTGTGTTCTGGACACTTTGTTTGATAAATCGGATGTAATTTCCTTGCATTGCCCTCTGTTTGAAAATACGAAAGGTATTATAAACCAAAACAGCATCGCAAAAATGAAGGACGGCGTGATTATTATAAATACGTCAAGAGGACCGCTTATTAAAGAGAATGATTTAGCGGAAGCTTTAAGAAGTAAAAAGGTATATTATGCGGCAGTGGATGTAGTATCAACAGAGCCGATAGCAGATGATAACCCGTTGCTAAAATCGGAAAACTGTATCATTACGCCCCATATAGCATGGGCTCCCAAAGAGTCGAGGCAGAGGCTTATGGACATCGCTGCAGATAACTTAAGTCAATTTCTAAAAGGGAAGCCGGTTAACACAGTGAAATAAAGCTGCAGACGTAATTCTACGCAGCAAAAAAAAATTCATCAAAGGAGCGAAAGCAGCATGGAACACTCACTTAGTTATAACGATGTACTTATAAAGTATGCCGAGTATCAGGAGCATGCAAGAAAAGTTATGAAGCCTACATGCAAGGTATGCAAGATATGCAACGGCAGAACCTGTGCAGGAAGGTTTACAAATTCGCTTGAAATGGGTTCCAAGGGCAATAACGCAGGTTTTATTAACAGCTATGATGCGCTTGCAAAGATTCGAATAGTAATGGATGTTATTCATGATGATTATATACCCGACACATCGTACGAAGTGTTTGGAAAGCAATTCGATTTACCGGTGTTTGCATCTCCGATAGCTAAAATACTGACGGATTACGAACTTGACAGTCCGTACTTTAACAATAACGCTGCATACGGCAGGGCGCTTATTGAAGGCACTTATGAAGCTGGCGGAATGGCGTGGCTCGGAGACAACAAGGAGCCGGGATATTTTGAAGGGCAAGTGGAGGCTCTTAAGGGTGCCGAGGGTAAAGGCGTTCCGACTATAAAACCTTGGGCGGACAGGGACGAATTCTGGAAACGCGTACGCTGTTCTATGGACGTTGGCGCAATGGCGATTTCTACAGATCTTGACGCTATAGGGCTTGGGTATCAGTATTCCGGCAAGGTAGGCTCAAAGAACGAGGGCGTTTGCTCAAGGTCGGTTGAAGAACTTAAAGAAATGATATCCGCTATAGAAGTGCCCGTTGTAATAAAAGGCGTGATGTCCGTAAAAACGGCTGTAAAAGCTTTGGAAGCGGGTGCTTACGGTATACTTGTTTCTAATCACGGAGGCAATATAGTCGAGGGTTCGCAGTCTCCAAGCGATGTACTGGAGGATATCTGCAATGCTGTCGGAGATTCTATGAGAGTATTTGCGGACGGCTCAGTACGGAGCGGAGAAGACGTATTCAAACTTCTTGCTCTTGGCGCGGACGCAGTCGGAATAGGCAGGCCGTATACTATATCAGTATATGGAGGCGGAAGGGACAGTGTTTCAATCTATACTCAGAAGATATACTGGGAGCTGCAGAATATAATGCGCCTTGCAAACTGCAGGAGTTTAAAGGACATAACGAGAGACAAGGTAGTATGTGAATAAGACAGGAGAACTTACATGAAAGCATTAGTTGCACAAAGGGACGGTTCTGTGTCAATTGAGGAAGTACCGGTGCCCCAAATTGGCAAATATGAAGCTTTGGTAGAAGTAAAGGCCAGCGCAGTATGCGGTACAGACATGAAGATACTGCACGATTCGCTTAAAGGCTTTTCGGAATATCCGACTATTATCGGTCACGAAGCTGTAGGTATGGTTGTGGAGACAGGCAACAAAGTGAGAAATCTGAAAAAGGGCGATATGGTTATAATGCCATTAACTCCTGAAAAATGCGGCGACTACTTTTCAACATGGGGCGCAATGGCACAATACTCAGTAGTAGGTGACTATAAGACCATGTCTGATGATGGACTGACTGTTGACGGAAAGAGATTATGCGATTTTCATTTTGCGCAGAACATAATACCCGGCACGCTTGACCCTATAGGGGCAACGATGATTATTACTTTTAGAGAAGTATATTCTACAATAAAACGTCTTGGGTTTAAGTCTGGGCAAAACATCGTGATATACGGCGCAGGCCCGGTAGGGCTTACGTTTGTAAAATTCGCAAAACTAATGGGTTTAAATCCTGTAGTCTGCGTAGACATTGATGATAATAAAACGAGTAATGCAAAAGAAGCCGGAGCAGATATAGTATTAAACAGTAAAAAAATCGATGCGAATTCGGAAATAAGAAAGCTTTTCCCTAGTGGTGCCGATATACTTTTGGATGCAGCAGGTGTACCAGCTCTGATAAATACTAATCTTAAGCTGGTAAGAAGCTTCGGGCAGGTATGCGTTTACGGGGTTACACCGGTAAACGAACATCTGATAAACTGGCAGGAAGCGCCGTACACCTTTGATTTAAGGTTTGTTCAATGGCCGTCAAAATATGAAGAAGCGGCTGTACATAATGAAATAATAACCATGATGCTGGACGGAAGGCTTGACGGTATGGATTTTATTTCGGATGTATTTGATTTTAAGGACAGTGTTAAGGCGATAGATATGTTTAAAGCCAGAGAAAACCAGAAAAAAATTGTTCTTAAGTTCTAATGATGTAGGGAGTTATTATGCGAATTGAAGACAATGCTGTCGGTATAGGGCATATAGGAATACCTACCCATAATCTTCGTGCTACCGTTGCTTTTTATGAAAACCTCGGATATAGTAAGGTGCATGTCGCAAAAACGCCGGACGGGGCAAATGTTGTGTTTTTGAGGCTTAAGGACATAATGATTGAAGCTTATGAATCTGTGGAATGCGTGCAAAAAGCAGGTGGGATAGACCATATTGCGATAAGTGTAGCTGATATAGACGATGCGTTTAAACAGATGCAACAGAAAGGTATGAAAGTACTTGATGATGAAGTACAATTTCTGCCTTTCTTTGAAGAAGGCGTTCGGTTCTTCACAATTGAAGGACCGAACGCTGAAAAGATTGAGTATTGTCAAAGGGTATAACAAAGAGATTTGTTTTAGATAGCAAGGAGACTGCAAATTGAATAATCTGCAACCTGCGGACGGCATTAAGGCTGCAAACTTAAAGCTGTTGATGCCTATTCTTTATTTTATGATGTTTTCATACGCAATGTCAGTTACGCTCTTAGGGCCTCTTATTACAGTATTTATGGAGCGTTACCATATTTCATTATCCAACAACGGGCTTATCACTTTGTTTCAGGGGTTGGGAGGCGTTTCTTTTGCTTTAGTCGGCATGTTTATTGCGGACAGGTTTAAAAAATCGTCACTCATAATTGTGCTTTTTGGCACTTACTGTGCGGCACTGATATCACTGTATTTTGCATCAGAGTTTATTTTTATACTTATGCTGTTTTTTATAGTAGGAGGAAGCACAAGGATGCTCGAAGCGATGCTAAACGCTTATATTGGAATTATTTACCCTGACAAGATGGGTTTTCACCTTAATATTATTCATGTATTTTTTGGTGTGGGCGCACTAACAGGACCGATACTATCTACCATTTTTATCAGCAGCGGAACTGAAATTAATCTGATATTCCTGGTTCTTGGAGCGTTCTGTGCACTTTTGCTATCAGCGTTTTTGTTTATTAGTAAACAACCCGGCATGAAACAAATACCCGATGTAGTAACAAAAAAACCAATAAAAAAAGTTATTTTTAACCGCAGAATGGTTTTGCTTTTTATTATCGCTTTTTTCTATGTCGGGTTTGCGGTGGGTACATCTACGTGGATGCCTGCGTATATGAGAAATGAGATGAACACGGATGTATTTGCTTCAGGTTTGGTTGTTTCTTCGCTTTGGGGCGGGGTTATTATAGGCAGGCTGATAAGCTCATTTTTATCCTTAAAGTACAGCTTAAAGCGGATGTTGTTAATAGGCACTCTTTCTAGCGGAACAGTTATGGTTATTATGTCGCTTATCAACACATCGGCAGGTTATTTTATTGGTTTTATGATTGCCGGAGTGTTTATCGGCTGCGTACTGCCTTTTACGGTTGCAATTGCAGGGCATACAATGCCGCAAAATAAAGGCTCTGCCTCGGCGATAATAACACTTGGGACAACAGTAGGGCTGATGGTCATCCCTTTTGTGATAGGGCTTATAGCTGAAAACATATCTTTTCAGGCGGGAGTGTTTTGCTTAAGTTGTGTTCCGCTTTTTATAGCAGCGGTGGTTTTATTTCTGCCGGATATTAGAAAATAATTAGCTTCGTATTTTTTTACAATCTTTTAACTTTATAAATTGTCGCGTCTGCATCACAGCGGGCGCTGTTTTTTAGTGTAATAAATTTTATAGGCATTATCATTATTTTACGATATATTAATATATAGGGAACATAAACGCAAAGCGTTTCGTCTATTACGCAAATACATATTCTTTTAGGCACAGCCGGGAGGGTTTAATATGGAGATAAAACCAGTTAAAGAGTACAAAACGCCTGACTACCCCAAAAAAGAGCAGTTACAGGTAAAAATGCTGTTGCAGACCGTACCGAAAAGATGGGGTTCCAGCGCGGCCAAAATTGCTCTTTCAGCGCTTGCGGCGATGTCGCTTACAGCATGCGAAGACTACCCGCTGGCAGGCGTGCCAGCGCCCCCGCCTATAAAGACAGACTCAGGACACCTGGCAGGCGTGCCAACGCCTTTTGAACATATACTGGACGGAGATATTGCTGTTCACAGCGTAACGGTTGCGCCGCTGTTTGAACATGGTGAAGGGCGCGGAGCATACGGATGCGTAATGATTGCGCCGCCCGTCTTCCTTTCGGAAGCCGAAGCGCTGGAAGTAATAAACGAAGTCGCAAAAAAATACGGCTTAAACTTCGGCGATGAAAATACGCCAAGCTTTAACAACGTGCTGCAGCCCGCCATACGCCTTGATTCGGGCGCATACGGGGAGCAGGGTCTTATAGAGCTTGTTGCCGATTATGCCGATGCCGAGCACGGCATAGCTATAGAATTTGTTTCGGAAGAAGACGTGCGGAACTGGAAAAATGAGCAGCTTAGAAAGACGCCCGAGCCTCATATGGAAATGTCGGCGGGGGAATACGATATACGTAATGCTGCAGATCAGCTTTCCGAAGCTTTGGAATATACTGACGCTTCCGACGCGGTTGTAGCAGGCGTGCTTTATGACCCGTGTTCGCTTTCAGACGAAGCCAAAGAATCAGTTCCAATAACAAATGAAAATGTCGAGGATTATAAACAAAAGACACGCGCGCTTTCAATAGAGCAGTTAAAACTTCAGGTACGCGATTTCTTTGAATGGCTCAAATCGCAGGGGATAATATAATATGCATTACACTTTGCACCTTACAAACGAATGCAACCTTAGGTGTCATTACTGTTATGTACACAAGCAGGCAAGAAAACAAATGACGGCTAAAACCGCACGTGCAGCAATAGATTTTGCCGCGCGAGACGGCAAATCAACAGGGATTTCTTTCTTCGGCGGCGAACCGTTGCTTAAAAAAGAGCTTGTTACCGATACCGTCGCTTATGCCAAAAAAATTGATAACTGCACGTTTCACTTTAAAATAACCACCAACGGAACACTTTTGGACGAAGATTTTTTGTGTTATTGCACGGACAACCGTATTATGATAGCGCTTAGCCTTGACGGAACGCAAGAGGCGCACGATGCACACCGTATTTTTAAAAACGGTGAAGGCAGTTATAAAAAAGTTGAGGCAGCAGCGAAAATGCTGCTCAAGTTTCAGCCGTACGCATGCGCGATGATGGTTATTAATCCCGATACTGTGCAGCATTATGCCGATGGTGTGCAAAAGCTGTTTGATATTGGATTTGAGTATTATATATGTTCGCTGAATTACGAAAGAGCCGCAAACTGGGAAGAAGAGCACTTCGAAGAGCTAAAACGCCAGTTTGATTTACTTTCGAAGATGTATATAAACTGGACACGCGCCGAGAAGAAGTTTTATTTCTCGCCGTTTGAGGTAAAGATGCGTTCCCACATAGACGGAGAGAAATACTGCACACAGCGCTGTCAGCTGGGGCAGCGCCAGCTTTCGGTGGATACCGACGGCCGCTTGTATCCTTGCGTACAGTTTGTAGGGGAGGAACGTTACTGCGTCGGCGATGTATGGAACGGTATAGACGAAAAAAGAAGGCAGCAGCTTTTTGAGCAGACCGAACGAACGTGCAAAGAATGCATGCATTGCGTAATAAAGCAGCGCTGCAATCATAATTGCGGATGCCTTAATAAACAGGCTACAGGCAGAATAGACGGTATTTCTACAGTGCTGTGCGCACACGAAAGGCTGGCGCTTTTTGCGGCGGATAAAACTGCTGAAATACTTATGTCCGAAGGGAACAGCCTTTTTATGCATAAACAGTATAACGATATGTACCCGTTAATCTCTCTTATTGAAGACAAATCAAAAGCAGCGATGTGACATTAACAGCCGCTTATATGCGGCGCACAGGAGCATTATACAGTAGGCGAAAACAAAGGTCTGTTTTTTTGCAGCTTTAATCTACAAGGTTTAGAAGATTTATGTATCTTCTTTTTTTCATTACCCCAATGTAAAGTATAAAACCCGAAAAAAAGTGTGCAGTGAGCATACCACAGGGCTTTTTATATTTGCTATGATTAAGCTGGCATGACAAGTTGGCAACATATAGCGAGAGTTTATCACTAAAGTTCTGGAGAAAAGAACTATACAATTTTGCTGGCCTTGCCCATGCCGATAGGTTAGACGCTTGCGCTCTTCTGATTTTTCTAATAAACAGGAGGTAAACAAAATGGGTATTTTTGATAAGCTATTTAAAAAGAAAGCACCGGCAGCGCGTGTACAACCAGATGAAGAATTCTTCTGCCCTGCATGTGGTGCTATAACGCAGGGTGCCCAAAGAAAATGTACAAGTTGCAGTTGGGATGAAAGCACATGTCCATATGTTACAGGGTTTGATAACAAAGACCAGTTATTTAAAAAGTGCAGCGTTAAAATCGGCAACAATGATTGCTCAGGGAGTCCATACGGTTATTTGTTTGAAGATTGCCCAATTTATAAAAGACATCGGTATGACGACCAAAGAAAAATTGCTGCGGAAACAGCCGACAGCGGAAACAAGAAAGCGACAAGTATTCTGGATAAATACCGGGCGGGCTTATTATATCTTGATCGCAGTGAAGGGTTTGATGAAGCCAAATTTCGTGAATTAAACCGCATTATTGGGAACCAATTTTCTGAAACTGATATAAAAACCCAACTTGGAAATGCCCAATTGATGATAAGAGGAATGGAAGACTTAAAAAAGGTTTTACGCTCAAATATAGTTGAGGCGATTGGCACATTCGAGGAAGTGGAGCGAAACGGCATAGATTTATCCAAATACAACATATAATCAGCAGCCTGGCGAATGTGATAAGCATCCTGCGGGATACGTCTTGATACAGGTTCATACGGGGAGCAGAGCCTTATAGAGCTTGTTACCTATTATGCCGATGCCGAGCACGGCATAGCTATAGAATTTGTTTCGGAAAAAGACGTGCGAAATTGGAAGGATGAGCAGCTTAAGAAAAACGCCCGAGCCTCATATGGAAATGTCGGCGGGGGAATACGATATACGCGGCGCATCAGATCAGCTTTCCGAAGCTTTGGAATATACTGACGCTTCCACACCGTTTTGTTTCAGATAGTTGAGTATTTCGGACATTTGGACGCTATGATTTTCGTCTGTGCGCTCTAACAGGAATTCTCTTATTAAAATGAGCTTTTTCTTTTGATTTGATGACTTCGGCATAACGGAAAACCCTTTCGGCTTTTCTTATAGTATAGCATAAAAATAAAGAGTCTCCGTCTTGTATTAAGGAGAAGCCTATCTATTTTGGTCTTTCATATGCTGTATCGCAAATGTGATACATTTGTTGATAAATTCATTCTGCTAATATCTATTGTT
>CAZSMH010000069.1:0-9414 GCA_964607965.1 uncultured Christensenellaceae bacterium | reverse complement strand
CGGTCTACTCCCTTAGCAGGGGAGCCCCTTCAGCCGTACTTGGGTACTTCTCCATATTTAAAACCAGTTAATTATAAGAGATAACCGGCACGGCTGTCAACCACAAAAACCGCAGGCACTGCTCTGCAAACTGTCACTTTGTAGCAATCGCAATTATCAGCCTGATTTCGTCCAAAACCTTTCAAAGGTTATCGCATCGCATAAATACCATTTCTATACCAAATTTATTTTGGACAGATACGATATAATAGCCAAGCTTCTTGTAAAAGCTAATGTTTTTTTCGCTGTCCTTTGCCGTAAACAGTATAAATCCGCGGCAGTTTTGATAAGCGTCATGCACGGCAGACATAAGAGCCTGTCCTATTCCGCGGCCTTGATAATCAGGATGGACTGAGAGCCTGCCTATATAACAGTCGTTACTCTCGTTTGGGCACGCCCGTACCGAACCTACTATATTGCCGTCAAGCGTATATTTGAAAACGGCCATTCTCTCATAGTCATCAGTCAGCTGCTCTATTGTTTCTGTCATAGGGACAATATTAAAATTCCCGCTTGACTGTGCGACAGGCGTAAATGCTGCTTTTTGTACCTGTAATATCTCGGGTAAATCTTCTTTCTTAACCATTCCGACAGATCCGTACATACTTCGCCTCCATAAAGTATATTAGCCTTATTCGGTCATTCTTTTTTCTTCAAAAGCAATACGCTTCTTTATATCTGCCATAAGCACTTCGAACTGGACAAGGTCTAAAGACTGCGCACCGTCAGAAAGAGCTGCTGCCGGGTTATCATGCGTTTCTATAATAAGGCCGTCCGCGCCAACCGCTACAGCCGCCTTGGAGAGTGCGGGCACAAGGCTTTGCACTCCGGCGGCATGGCTGGGATCTACAAACACCGGCAGGTGCGATTTTTGCTTTAAGAGAGGTACTGCCGATAAATCAAGCGTACTGCGTATCATCGTTTCAAACGTGCGTATACCGCGTTCGCATAATATCACATTCGGGTTTCCGGAGCTGACAACGTATTCGGCGCTCATAAGAAGCTCCTCAATTGTGCATGAAAAACCGCGTTTTAAAAGCACGGGCTTTTTTGTACGACCTACCTCTCGAAGCAGGTCAAAGTTCTGCATATTTCTGGTACCTATCTGTATCACGTCCACATCGTCGAAAAGCGGAAGCTGCGTTTGGTTCATAACCTCAGAGACAATAGGCAGTCCGGTTTTTGTCCGCGCGACTTTAAGAAGCGCTAAACCCTGCTCGCGAAGGCCTGGAAAGGCATAAGGGCTGGTTCGCGGCTTGAAAGCGCCGCCTCTGAGCATTGAAGCGCCGCATGCCTTAACGCACTGTGCCACAGTATTAATCTGCAGCTCATTTTCCACCGCGCACGGTCCGGCGATAACATGAAAAAAACCTTCGCCTATGGTAAGCTTGCCAACTTTGATATACGTATTTTCCGGATGTGCTGCGCGGTTAACCGCCTTGTATGGCTCAGTAACGCGTTGCCCGTATTCAACGATATCATTGGTCTGCACCACATGGTTTATGTCTATTTTTGCGGTATTGCCAATAAGGCATACGACAGTATGCTCCGTGCCCGTGCTTAAAAAACTTTTATAGCCCTGTGCTTCAATATTTTTTATAAAACGTTCTATTTTTTCCTGCGCTGCACTGCGCTTTAAAACAAATACCATATTGTTTTGACCTTATAATTTACTTATTGCTTTCTTTAAGATAGTGATATAATCGGAAACAGGCCTGGCACAGCCCTTTCCGTACTGCGCTACAAGCCTGACGATAGCACTGCCTACAATAACGCCGTCACAAACAGAAGCGATATCATGTGCCTGCTGCGGCGTAGATATTCCAAAACCAACAGCGCAGGGTATATCCCGAAGCGCCTTGGCAAGCCCTATCATATAAGCTATGTCTGTCGTAATTTTTTTGCGTTCGCCAGTAACGCCTAGAGAGGAAACACAGTATAAAAACCCCTCCGCTTGCGATGCTATCCTGCCGATACGCTCGCCCGATGTAGGCGATATAAGCGATATGAGCGATATACCGTTTTTCTGGCATGCAGGGGAGAGTTCCGCTTTCTCTTCAAAAGGAAGATCGGGTACTATTGCTGCGTCGACGCCCGTTTCTCGGCAGGCAGCCATAAAGGCATCCGCTCCGTATACGAACACGGGGTTTATATAAGTCATCAAAGCAAGCGGGACCTGCGTGCGTGCCCGTACGCGCCGAACCATCTCGAATATGCCGTCTGTTGTTGTGCCCGACAAAAGGGCGCGCCCATCCGCCTGCTGTATAACAGGTCCTTCGGCCACGGGGTCGGAAAACGGTATGCCTATTTCAATCAAATCCGCGCCAGCATCGGCCATGCGCAGCACAAGCTGTGTTGTCGTCTGCAAATCCGGGTCTCCCGCCGTAACGAAAGGTATCAGCGCTTTGCCGTTAGAAAATGCTTGTGTAATCCTATTCATTGATATCAATCCCCCTGTACCTAGCAATTGCGGCTGCGTCTTTGTCACCGCGCCCAGAGAGATTAACGACTATTATTTTACCGGGCATGTCAGGTGCAATTCTCCTGACATGAGCTATGGCATGGGCGCTCTCAATAGCCGGAATAATACCCTCTGTGTGAGAGAGGTACTCAAAAGCATCCACGGCCTCTTCATCGGTTACGGAAACGTATTGCGCCCGGTCTGTGTCATATAAACAGGCATGCTCGGGCCCTATACCCGGGTAGTCAAGCCCGGCGGAAATTGAATAAACGGGAGATATCTGTCCGTATTTGTCCTGGCAGAAGTAAGACTTCATTCCGTGAAAGATTCCGGGCGTGCCGCATGAAATGGTAGCCGCGTGCTTACCTGTTTTAATACCGAGCCCTGCCGCTTCGCAGCCTATCAGCTTTACCCGGCTGTCGCCTAAAAAATCGTAGAACAGGCCGATGGCATTGCTGCCGCCGCCCACACAAGCAACAAGAACATCCGGCAGGCGGCCTTCGGCCTTTAATATTTGTGTGCGCACTTCTTTGCCTATAACGCTCTGAAAGTCTCTTACTATTGCGGGAAAAGGATGCGGTCCCATTACAGAGCCTATAACGTAATGCGTGTCTTCAATGCGCTCAGTCCACTCTCGCAGAGTCTCGTTAACGGCGTCCTTTAAAGTCTGTGTGCCGCTTGTGACAGCATGTACGTTTGCGCCTAAAAGCTTCATCCGGTACACATTTAACGACTGGCGCTGCGTATCCTCTTTTCCCATGAATATATCGCATTTAAGTCCTAACAGCGCGGCCGCCGTTGCAGTGGCAACGCCATGCTGACCTGCGCCTGTTTCCGCGATAACTCGCGTTTTGCCCATTTTACGTGCAAGAAGCACCTGGCCTAAAACGTTGTTTATCTTATGAGAACCTGTGTGATTTAAATCTTCGCGCTTTAAATATATTTTCGCTCCTCCAAGATCTTCGCTCATTTTCTCCGCATAATAAAGCAGAGACGGCCTGCCGGCGTAGTTTTGCAGCAGCGAGTCAAGTTCCGCTGAAAATTCGGGGTCTTTGTTATAATGTTCATATGCATCTTCAAGTTCTGTAACGGCGCTCATCAGCGTTTCGGGTATATACTGACCGCCGTATATGCCATATCGTCCTTTGATCATTTTATACTCCTTGCAATACCAACCAACTCGGTTATTTTTCGTTTGTCCTTATACCCGTCAGCCTCAGCACCACTGCTTATATCTACGCAGTACGGAGCAAGGGCTATGGCTTGCCGTATGTTTTCTGTATTTATTCCGCCGGCAAGGAAATACGGTTTATCAATATGCGGTATAAGCGACCAGTCAAAGCGTTTGCCGCTGCCGCCCGCGTTTTGCGCATCATACGCATCAAAAAGAAGATAGTCGCAGTTTAATGTATTAGTATCATGTAACTGCTGCGAGGTCTTAACGCGCACAGCCTTTATTACAGGTGCGCTAATCATATCGCGAAGCTGTGTTAAGTACGAAGCGTCTTCACGGCCGTGCAGCTGTACAGCTTCAATAATGCCGTCTTTACACAAAGAAACTATCTCTTGCTGCGGAGCATCAACAAATACTCCAACGGAGCATATGCGCGTATCAAGCTTTTGTTTTAATTTGTCAGCCTGCCTTGCGTCTATTTGCCTGCGGCTTTTCGCAAACACGAAGCCTATATAATCGGGAAGCGTCTCGTTTACCGCATATATGTCTTGTATGCGGGATATGCCGCATATCTTTATCCTGCTCATTATATTGCCGCTTTCTTTAATTCCGCAAGTTTAGCGACGATATCTTCAGCACGCATAAGTGTTTCACCGATAAGCGCCGCGTCAACTTGTGCATCACTCAACTTCTTAACGTCTTCGCAGCATTTTATTCCGCTTTCCGCGACATAAATCGCATTATCCGGCACCAGACTGCGAAGCTTTATACAGGTGTCAAAATTAACCTCAAATGTGTTCAAATCACGGTTATTGACTCCCACGATGCGCGCTCCGGCTTCAAGCGCGGTTCTAACTTCAGCAGCAGTCTGCGCCTCAACAAGCGCAGACATGCCAAGCTTTTCGCATATACCAATAAATCGGCTTATTGTATCGGTATCAAGCAGTGTACATATCAGCAAAACCGCATCTGCGCCCAGCACTTTCGATTCGTAAATCTGATATTCGCTGATTATAAAATCCTTACGCAGTACCGGCAGAGCTGCAGTCTTTTTAACGGCTTTAAGATGTGCGCCTCTGCCCAAAAAGTATTCAGGCTCGGTAAGTACAGATATTGCCGCAGCGCCGGCAGCCGCATATGACTGCGCTGTGCGTTCCGGCTCAAACAAAGGCGCGATTATACCTTTAGAGGGAGAGGCTTTTTTGATTTCGCAGATAAAAGAAACCCCGTCACAACAAAGAGACTTTTCAAAGCAGAAATCAAACTGCCGGTTATTTGCCATAGCAAGTGCCTTCTTTTTTATACTGCTAAGCGGAATGACCGATTTTGCAGCCTCAACGCGCCTCTTCGCGGACGCTGCCAGTATATCAAGAATCATAATGACACCTCGTTAGTTACTTTAACGAACTCTTCCATTTTAGACAGTGCCGCGCCGCAGTCGATCGTTTTTTCCGCAAGCGATACGCCCTCCGTAATACTTGACGCTCTGCCGGCCATATAAAGACAAGCCGCCGCATTAAGAAGTACGGTATTGCGTTTTGCCCCTTTTTCGCCGTTAAGAACTGCGCGGGCAATCTGTGCATTATGCTCCGCGCTTCCGCCGACAAGGTCTTTGGGGCAGCAGTAATCGAAATTAAAACAGCGCGGATCAAGTATATAGTGTTTTAGTTCGCCGCCGTTGAGTTCGCAAACTTGAGTGGTTGCCGCCAGCGTTATCTCATCTAAGCCGTCGTTGCCGTGCACAACCATTGCGCGGCGAACGCCAAGACCGCGGAGTACATGTGCAAGCGGCTCAATAAGCGCATTGTCATATACACCCAGCAGCTGAATCCCAGCGCCCGCAGGGTTTGTAAGAGGTCCTAATATATTGAATATTGTACGTACGCCAAGCTCTTTTCGCACCGGCATGGCGTGTTTCATAGATGTATGATACCCCGGCGCGAACATAAAACATATGCCTGTTTGCTTAAGAATCCGGGCGCTTTGTGCGGCAGAAATATCAAGCTTTGCGCCTAGCGCCTCTAAAACATCGGCGGCGCCGCACTTGCTTGATACGCTGCGGTTGCCGTGCTTTGCCACAGGAGTTCCCGATGCAGCTATTACAAACGCGGAAACCGTTGATATGTTGAAAGTGTAAGACCGGTCGCCTCCGGTTCCTACAATCTCAACAACTTCCATATCGTGCGGAAGGTGCGTACAGTATTCACGCATAACCGATGCGCATGCGGTAATCTCATCAACGCTTTCTCCTTTCATTCTAAGTGCGGTTAAAAACGCGGCAATCTGTGCATGCGATGCTATACCCTGCATAATCTCACGCATAGCCTCGGCAGCAGTGTCATATCTAAGATTTCTTTTCTCTATCGCTTCATTTATTGCTTGCTGTATCATTTTCTAAACCTCCAGAAAATTCTTCATTATTGCTCCGCCCATGGGAGTTAAGAACGATTCGGGATGAAACTGCAGCCCGAAAAGACTGAAACGACTGTGTTTGACTGCCATCACTTCTCCGGCAGCGTCCTGCGCGATTACGGCAAGCTCATCCGGCAACGATTCCCTAAGCGCGGCTAAAGAATGATAGCGCGCGGCATTTATAACAGGCGGCAGTTCCTTAAACAAAGGACTGGCGCAATCAATATTTATTTCGCTGGTTTTGCCGTGCATCAGCCGGCGTGCTTGCGTTATTGTTGCTCCGAGAGCTTCGCATATTGCCTGATGCCCAAGGCAAACGCCAAGCATAGGTATTTTCGGGCAAAGCTTTGCAACAAGCTCTTCACATATTCCCGCATCTTTCGGATGGCCGGGCCCCGGCGAGAGTATGATGTGCGAGGGGGCAAATTCGGCAATCTGATTAACAGTAATCGCATTATTGCGCACGACGCGCACGTCATCGCGTATGCTTGCCGCAAGCTGCACTAAGTTATAAGTGAAACTGTCGAAATTATCTATTATCAGTATCATTGTTCACCAACCCTGCTTGCACTTTGTATTGCGCTTACAAGTGCCTTGGCCTTGTTTGCAGATTCCTCGTATTCACGCTCGGGAACGCTGTCGGCGACTATACCGCCTCCTGCCTGCACGCATACTCGCCCACCTTGCTTGACCGCCATTCTTATAGCGATGCATGTATCAAGGTTGCCTGAAAAACCGATGTATCCTAAAGCTCCTCCGTATATCCCGCGCGGGCATTTTTCAAGTTCGTTTATTATCTCGCAGGCGCGTATTTTAGGTGCTCCCGAAAGCGTTCCCGCAGGCAGTATAGCCTCTATGGCATCAAAAGCGTCACAACCGTCTCTTATGTCTCCTTCAACGCGGGAAGCGATGTGCATTATGCGCGAATATCTGTGAATCATCATATAATCCATAACTTTTACGGATGATATCTTTGATATCTTTCCTAAATCGTTCCGTGCAAGGTCAACAAGCATGTTGTGCTCGGAGAGCTCTTTCTCATCCGAGAGCAAATCGGCCTCGAGAGCCTTATCCTCAAGCTCCGTTTCTCCGCGCGGACACGAACCGGCAACGGGAAATGTGGAAAGCCGCCCGTTATATAATCGTACAAGCGTCTCGGGAGAGGCGCCCGCTATCTCAAGATCGTCAAAGTGCATATAAACCATATAAGGAGACGGATTGGTAGTCCTCAACACCCTGTACGCATTCAAAAGGCTGCCCGAATAATCGCTTTCAAATCGCCGCGATATCACTGCCTGAAATATATCGCCTCTTTGGATATGCTCGCGCGTTTTTTCAACATTTGCACAGAATTCTTCTTTTGTAACATTGCATTCAAATATTGGGTTGCCATCGGCGCTAAAATACGGCAGAGGTTCGTTATCGCAAATAATATTAATTATGCTGTCAATCTCGCTTATTGCCTTGCCGTAGTTCTCCATTACCCGGTCTGTGCGCATATTGGCAATAACGCTGATAATCTGTTTATAGTGGTCGTATACAATAACTTTGTCAAAAAGCATCAACTCAAAATCATATCCGTCATCTTTTACAAGGCGCAGCACCGGCTCAGCGTATCCGATCATACCGTAAGAAAAGTAGCCTACCAGACCGCCGCAAAACGGTGGCAGCTGCGGAATTGACGGCGCTCGGAATTCAGCCATAATATCGCGCAGCACGTCAAGTGGACGGTCGCTGGTCACAGTTTTTTGTGTTTCGCCGGTAACTGAAATCACAGAATTTTTACACGTTATGCGCATAAGCGGATCAAGACCCAAAAACGAATAGCGCGCCAATTTTTCATTGCCTTCTATGCTTTCCAGCAGAAAACATCTGCGGCTTTTATTCAATAGCCTGCGCAGAATAGCAATAGGGGGGACGACATCAGCATATATTTGTTTGCAGACAGGTATAATGTCAAACTTTTCTGCCAGCATTTCAATGGTTTTGCAGCTAGGAATAATCATATGATTTCCTTTCTCCTTATAAAGGACGATACTAACATTATTAATTGGGGCTTTTTCAGTAAAATAAAAAAGCCTTTATCCACTAAGGGACAAAAGCTTACACTTCTGCGGTACCACCCAAATTGATGATATAAAATCATCCGCTCGTTATACATACAAACATATGCACCCCGCTGATAACGGAAGGGGCTCCCGTCGGCGCCTACTCCCATAAAGGTTTCGGGCTGCCCTCACAAGTCCATTCAGTAAAATCTGTGCTGCCGCATTCACACCGCCGGCGGCTCTCTTTATACACCCGATAATACTTACTCGTCTTGTTCTAAGGTTTTGTTGTAATGGATTATATGCTATTTGCTATATTTTTGTCAATACAAGAAATACTTTTTAACTTATTATTTTTTTAACTATCGCTGCGATAGACATGATTAAAAAGCTGTATTATGGTTATATGTAATGTAAGAAGTGTCGTTTGTATCATTGTCAAAGCACGCCTGATTATATAGAAAAACCAATAGTAGGGGCAGCAAGGCAAAAGAAACAGGGCGTTTTTGCTCTGTTTCTTTTGGTAATTATAAAAGACTGCGCCAGTATTTTGATACAGATACGGTCGTATGTCATCCATTATAATTATCTGGCCGCAATTACTCTTCTTTAATAAACTAAGGCATATACAATATTATTATAACTTGGGCCTACGCTTTTTGCTTGATCGGGTTATCAATGAGCTGTTTAACACATTAAATTGCATTTTAGCATACCTGAAAAAAACTTTGGGAATATAATAAACAAAGCGTTGACAAGTAGAAATGTGTTTGATAATATACTTGAGCGCCCGTTTTTGGACGGGATGCGAAAAGAACCTTGAAAATTCAATCAGCACTATATAAAAGAAGCTAGAAGTTTGTGAAGAGGAGCCCGGGCAAACCAAAGAGTTTGTAAAATACAGCGGAAACGCTGATAAGTTTTTAAACTAAGAGTTTGATCCTGGCTCAGGACGAACGCTGGCGGCGTGCTTAACACATGCAAGTTGAACGGGACAGTCTAGGTTTACTTAGGCAGTCAAGTAGCGGACGGGTGAGTAACGCGTGAGCAACCAACCTTTGTGAGGGGGACAACAGCTGGAAACGGCTGCTAATACCGCATAAGACCACGGCTCCGAGTGGAGCAGAGGTAAAAGAAATTCGCACAAAGACGGGCTCGCGTCCCATTAGCTAGTTGGTGAGGTAACGGCCCACCAAGGCGACGATGGGTAGCCGACCTGAGAGGGTGATCGGCCACACTGGAACTGAGACACGGTCCAGACTCCTACGGGAGGCAGCAGT
>CAZSMH010000068.1:0-9779 GCA_964607965.1 uncultured Christensenellaceae bacterium | reverse complement strand
ATGCAATTAATTTACTGCTGATACTTGGGGCGCTTTTGGTAATGCGTGTGCAGCAGCTCGTGTGCCTTGTGGCTGTTAGGCTCGCCGAGGAACTCGTCATAAAGCATCTTAACTTCCTCGTTCTCGTGAGACTTGCGCTTAGGCTTGCCCGCGTCTTCGGCATAAGTAGCCTTAGCGCGAAGAACATACGGATTAATATCCATCTTGTCCTGTGCGGAAACTATAGGCTGCCCGCCGCCGGTCACGCACCCGCCGGGGCACCCCATAACTTCTATAAAATGATACTGCTTTTTACCGTCGCGCACAGCCTCCAGCAGCTTTTTCGCACTGCCTGTGCCGTTTGCCACCGCAACGTTTATATCCATGCCGCCGATATTGAGCGTAGCTTCTTTAACACCTTCTATCCCGCGCACACACTCGTAATCTATATCTTTCAGATCCTGTCCGGTCAATATGTCGGCAACGGTACGCAGCGCAGCCTCCATAACACCGCCCGTTGCGCCGAAAATAACAGCAGCGCCGGAAGACTCGCCGAGCACTCGGTCGAAATCCTCATCAGGCAGGTTCTTAAAATCTATGTTGGACTGCTTTATCATTCGCGCCAGCTCACGCGTTGTCAGTACTGCATCCACATCGCGAAGCCCGTTTACAGCCATCTCATCGCGCTCTTTCTCAAACTTCTTGGCGGTGCACGGCATAACCGATACGACATAGATTGTCTTTGGGTCTATGTTAAACTTCTGCGCGTAATACGTCTTTATAACAGCTCCGCCCATCTGATGAGGCGATTTGCAGGTGGACAGGTTATCAAGCATATCCGGGAAGAAATGCTCGCAATACTTAATCCAGCCCGGGCTGCAGGAGGTAATCATAGGCAGCTTGCCGCCGTTCTTGATACGGTCAATTAGCTCTGTGCCCTCTTCAAGAATAGTCAAATCGGCGCTGAAATCCACATCGAACACCTTGTCAAACCCTACGCGCCGCAGCGCCGTTACCATCTTGCCCGTAACGCTGTTGCCAGGCTCTATGCCAAACTCTTCGCCCAGCCCGAACCTTACAGCGGGAGCGGTCTGTACCACAACGTGCTTTTTCGGATCCTCAAGCGCCGCCCAAACATTGTCTATCTCGCTTTTTTCGGTAAGCGCGCCGACCGGACACGCGGTTATGCACTGGCCGCAGTTGATGCACGGCACGGCATTCAAAGACTTACCGAACACCGGCTCTATAGCCGTATTAAAACCGCGGTTGGTGGCGCCGACTGCGCCGACTTTTTGCACATTATTGCATACCGCAACGCAGCGGCGGCAAAGTATGCACTTATTCGGGTCACGCACTATCGAAGGCGAATAATTGTCTATTGGAAGCGAGGTATTGTTTCCGTCATATGGCACGTCTTCAACGCCGAGCTCCTCGCACAATTTCTGCAGCTCACAGTTGCGGTTTCTAACGCAGGTTAAGCACCGCTTATCGTGATTGGAGAGTATAAGCTCCAGATTAACTCGCCGCGCCTCCACAACAGCCTTGGACTTTGTGGAAACTTCCATGCCGTCCTGCGCAGGCAGCACGCATGAAGCCTGAAGGCCTCTGCCGCCTTTTATCATTTCAACCAAGCACATACGGCACGCGCCTATTGCGTTAACGCCCTTTAAATAGCAAAGCGTAGGTATTTTTATGTTGGCTTTGCGCGCCGCTTCCAGCACCGTAGTGTTATCCGGCACCGTTACTTTGACACCATCTATAGTTAAAGATATCATTATCCGTATGCTCCCTTCCTATTTTTTCTCTATTGCGCCGAACTTGCACTTCGCCATGCATGCGCCGCACTTTATACACTTGCTTTGGTCAATCTCAAACGGCTCTTTTAGCTTGCCCGAAATTGCATTGGTGGGGCAAACCTTGGCACACACGCTGCACCCGACGCACTTGCTCTTGTCTATGATGTACGAAAGCAGCGCCTTGCAGTGCCCTGCCGGGCACTTCTTGTCACGTATATGAGCCTCGTATTCATCACGGAAATATTTTATGGTGGACAGTACAGGGTTAGGCGCTGTTTTGCCGAGACCGCACAGCGACGAACTTTTTATATTTTCCGCGAGCCTCTCAAGCTTTTCAATATCGCCCTCTTCGCCCTGTCCCGAAACTATACGCTCCAATATCTCCAGCATACGCTTTGTGCCTATTCGGCACGGGGAACACTGCCCGCAAGACTCGTCAACGGTAAAATCAAGGAAAAACCGCGCAACGTCAACCATGCAGTTATCTTCGTCCATTACTATAAGACCGCCGCTGCCCATCATAGAGCCTATAGCGGTGAGAGAATCGTAATCGATAGGGGTGTCAAGATGGCTTGCCGGTATACAACCGCCAGAAGGGCCGCCCGTCTGCGCTGCCTTGAACGCCTTGCCACCGGGTATACCGCCGCCTATATCGTATACGATTTCGCGCAGTGTTGTACCCATAGGTATTTCAACGAGGCCTGTATTGTTTATCTTGCCGCCTAAAGCAAATACCTTGGTGCCCTTGCTCTTTTCAGTACCGACAGAAGAAAACCAAGCCGGGCCATTAAGTATTATCTGCGGAATGTTGGCTAAAGTTTCAACATTATTGATTATTGTCGGTTTGCCGAACAACCCCTTTTGAGCAGGGAACGGCGGCTTCGGACGCGGTTCGCCTCTGCGGCCTTCAATTGACGCGATAAGCGCCATCTCTTCTCCGCATACAAAAGCGCCCGAGCCGAGACGTATCTCGATATCAAAGTCAAAACCGCTGCAAAACAAATCTTTTCCCAAAAGCCCTAATTCTCGCGCCTGCGCAGTAGCAATTTCCAGACGCTTGACGGCAATGGGGTATTCGGCACGCACATATATGTAACCCATGCTTGCGCCTATAGCGTATCCTGCTATAGCCATTGCTTCCAGCACCGCATGAGGATCGCCCTCCAGCACGCTTCTGTCCATAAACGCGCCGGGGTCTCCTTCGTCAGCGTTGCAGATAACGTATTTCTGGTCGCTTTCTTCTTTGCTGCAAAACTGCCACTTTAGACCGGTGGGGAATCCGCCGCCGCCGCGGCCGCGCAGCCCGCTTTCCTTTATAATGTCTATTACCTGCTGGGGCTTGTACTCAGTAAGGCATGTGCCAAGCGCCTTGTAACCATCCAGCGCAATATATTCTTCTATTTTTTCAGGGTTTATAATGCCGCAGTTTTTAAGCGCTATGCGTTTCTGCTTTTTGTAAAAGCCTATGTTGTTAATCGACGTTTCAACATTCTGCATATCGCCCTTATACAGCAGACGGGAAACAAGCCTTCCTTTAAGCAGATGCTCGTTTACAATTTCGGGCACATCTGAAACCTTGACATGGGAATAAAAACTGCCCTCAGGGTAAACGATAACAACGGGGCCCGCTTCGCATAAACCAAAGCAGCCCGTTTTGACGACCTTGACCTCTTTTTCGAGGCCGGCCTTTGAAAGTTCTTCATCGAATCTTTCTATAATCTTTGGCGAATCGGACGAAGTGCATCCTGTTCCGCCGCATACTAGCACATGAGACCGAAAAATATCCATTGCTGCTACCTCCCCTGCTGATTTTCTTCATGGTATCCGATAGTAAATTCGGTAACCGGGTTGCCGTTTACAATATGCTCCGCAACTATCCTGCCTGCCATTTGCGGCGAGACTTTCACATACGTGACCTTTTCTTCGCCCGGTCTGTAAACCTCTACGATAGGCTCAAGGCGGCATGCGCCTATGCAGCCTGTCTGCGAAACGGTAACGTCCGAGAGCTTTCTTTTTGATACTTCTTCAACCAGAGCTGCAAGCACCGGGCGTGCGCCCGCGGCAATACCGCAGGTAGCCATGCCTACAACGATTCGTGTTCCATCGCCTTTTTTACGCAAATCTATCTGCAAGAGCGCTCTGTTTCTTATCTCTTCGAGTTCTTTTAACGATTTCATACCTCTTTACCTCCAAAAACCTGTTTAAGTCCTTCCTGCAAAAGCTGGTGTATAAACGCGCCGACTTCCGGCTGCGATATTGGCACACCGTCTAAAGTCTGTTTTATTATCCTTGTGTCAAATGCGAACGATTTCTCATCAAACGAAACTGTCAGAACAAAATCTGTGTTTTCGTTTGTTAGCGCCAGTACCTCCATAGTCTGCGCGATATCGCCCAGCGGGGGACGGTCTATGTGCGTAAGAGCAAACGTTGCGAGAACCTGTGTTCCTTTGCCCGGAGCGGACGTTACTTTTAAGCTGCCGCCCGAATTTTCACAGTTTGATGCGAAAAGCGGAATTCCAAGCCCAATATTCCGGGTTTTGCGCGATGTTACAAAGGGGCTCTTTATTCCTTTTACCATATCTTCGCTCATACCGGAGCCGTTATCGCATATATAAATTGTAAGATTATCGCGGACGCTGTCAGCTTTTATGTCTACGGACACTAAGCTGCTGCCTGCCGAAAGCGAATTATCCACAATATCAAGTATGTGCAATGATATGTCGCGCATAAACTATTCTTTAAACTTTGCCAGTATACCGGGCACATCGTCCGGAACCAGCCTGCCGAAAACCTGGTCGTCAATCATTATTACAGGCGCAAGCCCGCAGCATCCGAGACATCGCGTAGCCTCAAGCGTAAAATGCTTATCGGGCGTTGTTTCTCCGGGAGTAATACCGAGTTCTTCAGACAATTTTTCCATAATTTTTTCAATGTTGCGCACATAGCAGGCTGTGCCCATACATACGCTTATAATGTGCTTGCCCTTGGGAGCCAGCGCAAACTGTGAGTAGAACGTGGCAACTCCGTACACATCGCTCATAGGAATGCCAAGCTGCTCGGAAATAAGTTCCTGCACGTCAAACGTCAGTGCACCGAAAAGCGACTGAGCTTTTTGCATTACAGGCATCAGCGGTCCCGGTTTCTTCTTTTGTTCTTCGATAAAGCTTATGAGCTCATCGCACATAAGTTTATCCTCCGTAAGCGTCATTGTCTATCCCTCCTTAAGATGCTCTATATATAAATTGATAAAAATTTAACAATCACTTTGATAAAAAAATAACGATTTAACCAGCCGTTATTCTATCACAAGTCTATGTTAATTGCATCACTTATTTTATGGTTTTTTTAAGAACATTAAGAAATCGGGATGATTATTAGAATAACATGTAAACACAGTTTATAAATTGCGCAAAAAACATATAAAATCACTTGCACTGCTTACATCTTCAAGACTATTATCCGGTTCTGCGATATCTTCAAGCATATGGGCGTCGGATGAGTTTAGTATAAACAGTCCCGAATCAATAGGAGGGCAGGGTATGTTGGGCGAAACTTCAACGCACTTAAACAAACCGGGAGGCATAAACCCCAGATTGGAAAACACCGAAAAAGAGCCGCGGTTTATATGAGCGGGTACGGCGCATCCGCCCTGCTGCCAAACCATATCAGTAATCTCATCCAGCGAAAAAGAAGCTGCCGAAAGAAGCAGCTTTCCAACTTCGCCGCACGGCTTATCATTTGTTCCCATTATTGTCTGATGCCCAAAAACATCAGGACGGTTCCGTATGTCCGGCAATGAGTTATATACCAAATCTCCGAAACAAACGGCAGTTTCCATATCGTCAAAATATGCAAGTATATGAACTTCCTCGCGTGAGGTTATTTCTATTCCGGGAACAAAAACAAGCCCGTCACAAGCCGCTGACATGGCCGGCAGGTTTTTCCCGCTGTTATGGTCGGTAAGCGCAATAAGTGAAAGTCCTTTTAACCGAGCCATTGCCGCAATGTTTTCGGGAGTCATGTCGCCTGCCGAACAGGGAGACAGGCACGAATGTATATGAAGGTCGTAATAAGTTTTCATTTAAGAAATGTCGCCGACACCTAGCTGATGCAGCTGTACCGCGGCTGCATACGCTGTGCACGGCGCACAAATTATGCATACTTCCTTTGTTTGGGCGGCTTCGATTGTTTCTGCTGGAACCTCAGTGCGGCATGGTATTATAACGCATGCGCAGCCAGTCAATGACGCCACAGCCACAACGTTAATATGCGACTGGATAGTAATCCAGGCGGTACCGTCCTTTGTATTCGCCATTGCACAGCTTAAAAGATCGCAAACATACGCAGACGTTATTTGATTGCCGTGTGCAAAGGTGAGTGCATCCCAGCCTGTGGCATCAATCAAATCTTCTACTGTCATATTATTTATCACCCCGCTTGTTTTTGTGTGTAAGCTCCACCATCTGTTCGGCCAATGTTGAAACCTTGTCGCGCAGCTTGAACACGCAGTCCATTTCCTTTGCGTCCCCCCGAACGATATCCTCCGCCAAAGCGCGACACGAAGGGGACCCGCATGAACCGCAGTCCAGCCCCGGAAGTCGGGCTGTTAGCTGTTCTATCTGCTCTAATTTTTTCATTGCCGCAACCATATCGTCGTCTATACTCATTATCGGGCGTGCCTTTATATGCTCTTTGAAGAAAACCGAACCGTCATCTATATACTGCTGCGCATATTCGGAATCCGGCTGTTTCTGTTTTATATTCTTTGACAAAGCACGTATACGTGAACGCGCGACAAACGGGTTTTCGAAAGTGAGCGGACCGCCGACGCAGCCGCCCGGGCAAGCAAGCCCTTCGAAGAACTCAAGATCGCCGAGTTTAGAGTTTTCTATTTCTTCAAGCACTTTTATGACATTTTGTATGCCGTCAACGGCAAGAAAGTTTTCAATTCCGGAAGCGGCCGATTCTCCGCCTGAATTTGCCCAGTTGACACCGCATATAGAAGCGGTGTCGCCGGCGTCAACTGCGGCGCCGGGCTTTTTGAGCTGGCCTGCAAGCAGCCCGTATATATCTATTACCGAAAAAGCGCCGTCAACGTTGCTTTTTTTCAAACCGTAAGGATTTTTGATGCTTGTCATTTTGGCGGGACACGGCGTAATAAAAAACACGCCTATATCGCCCGGCTTTACGTTATGCTTTTTTGCATATTCGTGTTTTGCCGCAATAGCTGCCATCTCCATAGGAGACTGCAGATCAATAATGTTTCCTATAAGGCTGGGGAAACGCACCTGTATCAGACGTACTATGGCCGGGCAGGCAGAAGAAATAGCAGGACGGTTCTTTATGTTTGTATAATGAGTTGCACAGCTTACAATATCGGCCCCGCGCGCGACTTCATAAACCTCATCAAACCCCATGAGTTTTAACCCAAGCACAACACGGTCTATGCTGGAGAGGTTTTTAAACTGCCCGTAAAGCGCCGGAGCAGGAAGAGCGATTTTATATTTGTATTTTCCTATGTCCGAGAAAGGGTCAGTATATGCAATTTTCGCATGGTAAGGACAAACTCGTATGCATTCGCCGCAGTCTATGCAGCGCTCGGCAATAATCTGCGCCTTTCCGTCACGTACGCGTATAGCCTCGGTAGGGCAATGCTTTATGCAGTTGGTACATCCTTTGCACTTGTCACGGTCAAGTCTTACTGAATGAAAATAAGTTTCCATAATTCCCCCCTCTGTTAATACTATATAAAGAAACGCAAATCCAAAACTGTGCCGTTATTATCCGACTTTATTGAAAAATCATCGCAGTTTTTCTTGATATTAGGCAGCCCCATGCCGGCGCCGAAGCCCATCATACGGATATGAGGCGAAGCGGTTGAAAAGCCCTCGCGCATAGCCATTTGTATATCATTGATTCCCGGTCCCGTATCCGAGCATAACAGCGCAATATTATCCGGCGTTATTGCAATTGACATTTTGCCGCCTTTGCTGTGTATAACCATGTTAAGCTCGGCTTCGTACGCCGCTATTGCAACGCGCCGTATAACCGCCGGGTTTATGCCCAAAAGACGGAGAATGCTTTTTATTTTTGCCGATACCTCACCCGCTGCGGCAAAATCCTGGGAGCGTATGTCAAAAGACTCTGTAAAAGTATCCGGCATATTACTGCCCTTTGCAGGGGGGCAGCCCATGCTGGTAGAGCCTTCCGCATGCCTCGTACAGCGTCATATCAGATCCTAAAATCGTTATGCCCGTCTGCAGAGCCAAACTGCAGACATCTTCCGTAGGCATTTTGCCGCGCACAAAACAGATGCACAGCACGTCCAGCATTTCGGCAGTACGGATTACATGCTGATTTACCATGCCTGTAAGTAGCATACTGCCTTCCTTTGCAAGTGTAAGCACATCGCTCATAAGGTCTGCCCCGCACGCGGAGGTCAACGGCCTGTCCTGATTTTTGTCGCCGCAAATACAAGTTGCATTAAGCACTGCGGCTGCCTGTTTTATCGTCATATAGATCCTCCGAGCATCAGCTGGTAATTTCATCTAAGAACGATGAGTATTTAACAACAATATTTATTATATTATACTTTAGATTTGATGAAAAAGCTATGGGCGTAACATCGGCATAAGCCGGAATATCGCCCAGCGTTTTACAAAAGCCGTCCATATACTCACACAGACGCACGACAGTTTCGTTATCTGAGGATACAACGCTATCAAGCGTTTTTGATATGTTATCTGCATCGTTTTTAAGTGCTGATATGCGCTTGTCAACATTCTGACCCTTGTCGGCGTCATATATTATCTGCATTAAAGCGTTAACCGTATCCGGGACTATATCAAAACAGGCTTTTACAGCGTCAATTTGTGATTGTTCAGCGCTTATTTTAAACTCAAGCGTCCCGGATTCAAGAACGAACACAGTGCATGTTACGCCCTGGCCGGCAAGTTCTTTTTTTACGCTCGCTGCGTCCGATTCGCTGGTATACCCTGCAATAAGAGTGCGGTAAAGATTACCGTCAAATGCTACATAACCCGCGCCGCCACGTGCGGACAGCTCGTCAGCCGCTGTCTTAGCGTTGTCTTTATCCGCAAATGCGCCGGACTGAAGAGTATAAAGAGATATGTTTTGCGCAGTGATTTTTTCTTCGTGCCGCAAAGACGCGGTTGATGAGGGTTTTTCCTGTTCAGTTTTGTCTGTTGCGGGTACGGATATATTGGGTGTTTCGGCTGATTCAGCGGTGCTTTTACCATTATTGAATACCGGGTTTATAATGTTTTCCGCAAGCCAGCCTCCGGCAATACCCGCTCCTGCCAGATAGGCGGTTATGCCTAGCACAACTGCCACAACGATAAGCGAGGTACGCCTCCCTCTTTTTGGCCGGTGACCGGGCTGTATTCGTGAGTATCTCATATTTTCCTCCGTATAAAACAGTTCTTCAAAGTATTAATATGAGCGGAGAAGGACAAATATGAGACAGCTCAATGCAGTCGGGAATATACGCGAATATAAAAAAAGAGAGATGCTTCTCTCCTTAATTACAGGATCTTAATATCTTCTGCCGCCGCCTGAATAACGACTGCCGCCGTTATTGTTTCTCTGCTGCTTTTTCGCTTTCCTGCATGCCGGGCATCTCTGCGGTTCGTTATCAAATCCTTTTTCTTTGTAAAAAGCCTGCTCGCTTTCGGAAAAAACAAATTCCGCATTACAATCCCTGCAAATTAAGTTCTTGTCAGCCATTACGAATAACCTCCTTATTTTATTTTGGACAAAAATGATTCTTTGACTCGTATCTCCAAAACAATAGAGGTTTACGGAAAAAATTATTATTACCAATTTGGTTCTTTCGAACTTAGAAAGCGTAACACGGCTTTAATAAATACACAAGTTTTATTTTAAAAATAAAAAAAGGAAGGACACATCACCCTCCTATACATTGACAGCAGCTAGTCTTAAACTGTTTCAAGACTAGTTGCCAGACGCGGATAGATTCGGTCC
>CAZSMH010000067.1:0-9787 GCA_964607965.1 uncultured Christensenellaceae bacterium | reverse complement strand
TTAAAATAGCTTGTAAAGTGCCCGGGCAAAGTTCCGGGAATCTGGGTGGCACCGCGGGCAAAAAAGCTCGTCCCTTATCTGCATACAGGGACGTTTTTTATTTTTAGGAGGCAGACATGCTGACGAAAGCGCCAAAAGGAACAAAAGACATATTGCCTGAGCAAAGCGGCAAATGGCAATATGTAGAGTCTGTTGTGCGCGATATATGCGCACGTTTCGGCTACAGCGAGATACGCACGCCAATATTCGAGCATACGGAGCTTTTTATGCGCGGAGTGGGAGATACCACCGATATAGTGCAGAAAGAGATGTATACCTTCGAGGATAAAGGAGGCCGCAGCATAACTCTGCGGCCTGAAGGCACGGCTGGCGTTGTACGCAGCTTTGTGGAAAACAGCCTTTTTGCACAGCCCCAGCCGACAAAGCTTTATTATCTTTCGGTGCCGGTGTTCAGATACGAACGCCCGCAGGCCGGGCGTTTGCGTCAGCACCACCAGTTTGGCATTGAAGCGTTCGGCGCAGAAGGTCCTTCAATAGACGCCGAGGTTATATGCGTCGCGCTGACATTGCTGAAAACGCTTGGGATAACAGGGCTTTCATTGAATATCAACAGTATAGGATGCAGGGAGTGCCGAAAAGAATACAATGCGGTACTGAAAAATTATCTTAAAGAACGCAGCGATAAGCTGTGTGCAAACTGCAATCAGCGCATGGAACTAAACCCTCTGCGTACACTCGACTGCAAAGAAGAACAATGCCGGGAAACCGTAACCGGCGCTCCGGTTATGCTTGACAGCCTGTGCAGCGAATGTGCAAAACACTTTGAAGGGTTGAAAAACCACCTTGAAACCGCAGGAATTGCATACTCTGTAAATCCGTTTATAGTGCGCGGGCTTGATTATTATACAAAAACCGTGTTTGAGATAATATCGGACAATATAGGGGCGCAGGGTACTGTGTGCGGCGGCGGGCGTTACGACGTGCTTGTTGAACAGATAGGCGGTCCGGCAACTCCGGGAATCGGTTTCGGGCTTGGTATAGAAAGGCTGCTGCTGGTATTAGAATCGCTAGGCATAAAAATACCCCGGGCAAATGTGTGCGATGCATGTGTCTGCCCGATAGGCGAAGATGCGGCGCTTGAAGCGTTCCGCATAGCATCGAAGCTGCGCGAAGAAGGTATAAGAACGGAATGTGACCATATGGGCAGAAGCATAAAAGCACAGCTTAAATTTGCGGCAAAGCTTGAGGCTAAGTACGCCGTAATAATAGGAGAAAACGAAATTGCAGCCAAGGCTGCGTCAGTGCGCGATATGCAAAAGGGAGAGGAAAAAACGGTTCCATTTGAGGAGCTTAACTCATATATAAAGGCAGGTAAAATATGAACGAATTTCTGCAAGGGTGGAAAAGGACAGACTACTGCACAAATTTTAACACCGATGACGTCGGCAGGGACGTAACCGTAATGGGCTGGGTGCAGACAAGAAGGGATTTCGGCGCTCTTATATTTATTGATTTGCGGGATAGAACGGGAATAATGCAGGTGGTTTTTGACGAGTCAGTGCTGGAGGGCGATTTTTCTCGCGTAAGCGGCCTGAGAAACGAATTTGTTATTGCGGTTCAGGGGAAAATTGTGCTGCGCGATGAAGAGACCATTAACGAAAAACTGCCTACGGGGCTGATAGAGGTAAAAGCGAAACAGCTTAAAATATTAAGCCGCGCACAAACGCCTCCTTTCGAAATAGAGGACGATACTGCGGTGCGCGAGGAGCTGCGTTTAAAATACCGCTATCTTGATCTTCGCCGTCCGGTTATGCAGAAAAACATACTGGTGCGAAGCCAAATAGCAGCAGCCGCGCGTGAGTATTTAACGAAAAACGGTTTTATAGATATTGAGACGCCTATGCTGACAAAGAGTACGCCTGAGGGCGCGCGGGATTATCTTGTGCCGTCAAGAATACATTCGGGAAGTTTTTACGCTCTGCCGCAGTCGCCACAGACATTAAAGCAGATACTTATGATGTCCGGGTTCGACCGCTATTTCCAGATTGTAAAGTGTTTCCGCGATGAGGACCTGCGTGCAGACCGGCAGCCTGAATTTACTCAGATAGATATAGAAATGTCTTTTGTAGATGTGGACGATATTATAGCTGCAAACGAGGGGCTTATTGCGCACATATTCAAGCAGGTTTTGGACGTTGATATAAAGCTGCCTTTAAAACGGCTTTCGTATAAAGACGCTCTAAACCGCTACGGTTCGGACAAGCCCGACACGCGTTTCGGGTTAGAACTTGTAGACGTAAGCGATATAGTTGCGGACACAGGGTTTTCAGTGTTCTCTTCGGTTATAAAAAAAGGCGGCAGTGTGCGCGCAATAAACGTAAAAGGTGCTGTAGATAAATTCGCCCGGCGCGAGATAGACGCACTTGTGGACTTTGTCAAGATATACGGCGCTAAGGGCATGGCGTGGATTTCGATGAAGGAAGAGGGCATGCAGTCGCCTATTACCAAGTTTTTCACTGAGGAAGAGTTATCTGCGCTGCTATCGCGCACAGATGCTAAGGCTGGCGACATAGTATTTTTTGTCGGAGACAAGGACAAGATAGTCTTTGACGCTCTGGGGAACCTGCGCCTAAAGCTTGCCGAAAAGCTCTCGCTTATAGACGAAAATACATATGACCTGCTGTGGGTTGTTGATTTCCCGCTTTTTGAATACAGCGAAGAGGAAAAAAGGTATACCGCTATGCACCATCCTTTTACATCTCCAAAGGACGAGGATGTTGAAAAAATGGAAACCGACCCGGCAAATACTTATGCAAAGGCATATGATATTGTTTTCAACGGAAATGAAATAGGCGGCGGCAGCATACGAATACACACCACGCAGCTGCAGCAGAGAATGCTGGAGGCGCTTGGTTTTTCAAAAGAGCAGGCATGGGACAATTTCGGTTTCCTATTAGAAGCTTTAAAATACGGAGCTCCGCCTCACGGCGGAATCGCATTCGGGCTTGACAGGCTGGCAATGCTGCTACTTCGCACGTCCTCAATACGCGATGTGATAGCGTTCCCGAAGGTTCAGAACGCTTCGTGCCTGCTGACACAGGCTCCGTCGCCCGTAGCGGCAAAACAGCTAAAAGAGCTGGGGCTGAAAATAACGCAGTAATGCGTATAAAGGCGGCTTAATGCAGAAAATGAGCGATATTACAGAGTACGGAGAAGTGGTAAAAATAACCGGGGATACAGCGCATATCAAATTCAAGCGTTCTTCGGCGTGCGGACGCTGCAGGGCGTGCGGTATGCTGTCCGGTCAGAACGAGATTGTAGTGCTTGTGGGCAACACAATGGGCGCCAAACCCGGCGATTTTGCTGCGGTAAGCATACGCATGCAAAAGGCGCTGCGTGCGTCTGCACTGGCATATGTATTTCCGCTTGCAATGCTTATTATAGGAGTGCTTGCAGGGTGGCTGCTTTCGGCCGTTTGGGGAGTGTTTGAAAACGCTGATTTGTCTATGGCGCTTTTCGGATTGATATTTGCGGTGCTTTCGTTTGTGTTGTTAAAACTTCTTTCTCCGTCGTATAATAAAACCGTGTCCAATGTATACAAAATGGTGGAAGTAAAACATAAGAAAAATACCGGGGAGGAATAATTATGTCGGAAAAAACTTTGCAAATTAACAGCGATAATTTTAACGAGACTGTGCTTTCAAATGATTTGCCTGTGCTTGTTGATTTTTGGGCGGAATGGTGCGCACCCTGCCGTATGATTGCGCCTGTTATAGAGCAGGTCGCGGCTGACTATGATGGGCGTGCAGTAGTAGGTAAAATAAATATTGATGAGGAACAGGATCTTGCCGGAAGATACGGGGTTATGAGCATACCAACGCTTATTCTTTTCAAAAACGGTGAGATAAAACAGAAATCTGTCGGCGTTGTCGGAAAAGATAAAATATCGGCAATGATAGACAGCGCAATAGAATAATGATAATCTTATAATTAATTATATAATATTTTATTACGGGGGCACAAATGGAACCATTGAAGGTATCGGCCAAGTCTTCACCCAAAGCCGTGGCAGGAGCTCTTGCCGCCGCTATAAAAGAACACAAAAAAGCGGAGATTCTGGCCGTGGGAGCGGCGGCGGTCAATCAGGCAATAAAGGCCGTTGCAATAGCAAGAGGATTTCTTGCGCCATCTGGTATAGACCTTGCTGTTATACCTGCATTTTCAAATGTCGAAATAAACGGCAATTTAAGAACATCGATAAATCTTCATGTTATAATCCGCTGAAGGCTAAAAACATTGTCTGATGCAAAATACGCAAACCAGATGTCTTAAATACTTTAGCGAGGTAGTTATTTGTTTTTAAAATCGATTGAGATGACGGGGTTCAAATCGTTCCCGGAAAAAACGCAAATGGAGCTTTGCGGCTCAATAATCGGGGTTATCGGACCGAACGGCAGCGGTAAAAGCAATGTTGCTGATGCTGTGCGCTGGGTGCTTGGCGAGCAAAGCGCAAAAAGCCTGCGAGGCGGCATGATGCAGGATGTGATTTTTGCAGGAACACAGATGCGCAAACCGCGTTCTTACTGTGAGGTTTCGCTTTTGTTCGACAACAGCGATAAACGCATACCGACAGAATATACGGAGATAGAAATATCGCGAAAGCTTTACCGCTCCGGCGAGAGCGAGTATTACATAAACCGTACAAAATGCAGGCTTAAAGATATACTTGATACTTTCAGGGATACCGGCGTAGGCAAAGAAGGCTATTCGATTATAGGCCAGGGGCGCATTGATGAAATATTAAGCGATAGATCAGCGGACAGGCGCCGCGTTTTTGAGGAAGCTTCGGGAATAATGAAATACCGCGTCCGAAAAGAAGAGGCTGAACGCAAGCTGGATCGTACCCGCCAGAATATAATGCGCGTGGATGATATTCTGCAGGAACAGTCATATATGATAGAGCCTTTAAAACAGCAAGCTGATGACGCATCGGTTTATCTGGAACTGGCGGCACGTATTAAAACACTGGATGTAAACCTTTTTCTTAGGAATTACGACAGAGCAAAAGAAAAAGTGGAGCGGCTCAAACATCAGCTTGTTGCACTTGATGAGCAGCGTCTGGAAACACAGCGTCAGCTTGAGCAACTGTCTGCGAGGCTTTTAAGGCAGCAGGAAAGTGCGCGCCAGATGGATGATTCCTCTGGTACGATTGCGCAGCAGATAAGCGTTAATATGGCGGAGCTGGAACGGATAGAAGGAGAGATGCGCCTTTGCGATGAGCGTATAGCCAATAACGAGAAAGACACGTTAAGAATAACGCGTGAGAAAGAAGAGGCTTTACAAAAGGCGGCAAACATAGAGCAGATAGAGAGTACAAACCTTTCCCGAATCGCAAAAATAGAAGAAGAACAAATAAAACACAAGGATACTGTATCGCGCATTTTAAAGGAATTAGAAACGCTGTCGGACGCGACTAACGACCGTATGCACATTATCGAAACCGTACAGACGAAAAAGGTTGAAGCGATAGAAAAGCATGCTGATGTCCGCAGCGCCATAAGCGCGCTTGAACAAAAACTCTTTTTGCACAAACAGCAGATTTCCGGTTTTAACGACCAAAAGCGGGCTCTTGGAGTCGAAAAAGCAAAAATTCAAAGCACCATTGATGCCCTTGATAAGCAGGCGGAAACAAACCGCAGCGATTCTGAAAAATTGCGAACAGAGTTTAACGAAACAGTAAAATTAGAACGTGATGTTTCTGAAAAACTGGCAGTAAAAAGGCAGGAGATTGAGTCGGCAAAGCGCGATTTAGCTTCCGTATTAACATCCCAAAATGTTTTGTCGGATATAAAAGAAAGTTTCGAGGGATACGCACACAGTGTTAAAAGGCTTATGCTGGCTGCGAAGAAAGACGCCTCAGTTAACGCTCTGCTGAAGGGAACGGTAGCAGATTTAATATCCGTTCCGCCCGAGTTTGAAACTGCGATAGAGGCATGCCTCGGAGCGGCGCTTTCGAATGTTATAGTAAAGGACGAATACGCGGCTAAAAAACTGATAGAATACCTTCGCAGGCACAGCCTTGGGCGAGTGACATTTCTTCCTCTTGATGCGCTGCGTCCCCGGTACCTTACCGATTCCGAGAAAAACGCGCTGCGCGAAACGGGCGCTATAGGTATTGCTTGTGAGCTTATTAAAAGTGCAAAAGCGCAAAAAGCTGTGGATTTTCTGCTGGGCAGGACTGTATTTGCTCCAAATATTGATGCGGCAATAGAGCTGATGAGAAGGTGCGCACAAGCATTCAGGACAGTTACCTTGCAGGGGGACGTATTAAACGCGGGTGGCGCTATAACAGGCGGAAGCTTTAAGCGCGAAGGCAGCGGGCTGGTATCAAGAGACAGGCACATGGAAGAACTCAAACGGCGCGCTTTGGCGCTGGAGGAAAAAATTACGGCGCTGGAAAAAGAACTGGAATCGGATTTGCATATTCACAAGTCAGCTGTAACGCAAATAGAAAGACTGCGCGCATCCTTGCATTCAAGCGAGGTTGAAGCTGCGTTGATGCGCGAAAAACGCGAGGCTTTTACGGCGGCATTGCTGGACATCAGCAATAAAGACAGCGCATTGAATCAAGATTATGAAACAATAAAAAATGCCATTACCGGTATTGAGGGCGAGATTTTACAGTATACCTCAATGCAAAACGATATACAAAAATTAAACGAGACCAGCGATGAAGACTGTAAACGCCTGGAGGATGAATATAACCGTAACGCTAAGCAAACAGAGCAGCTGCGCAATAATATGCACGAGGCCGAACTGAAAGCCGCGGAATTGTTTCGCGAAATCGCGGCGCTGCAGAATGACAACACCAGGCTGGGGCTTGAAAAACAGGAACTGCAGCGTGTCAGCGCAGCAAACAGCAAAACTTTGGAGCTTAATGCACAAAGCGCTGATAATCTGCGCCAGCTCAAAGAGCAGCTGGAGCGCATAAGGAAGGAAAAGAGCGAGGCGCTGACAGGCATAAAACAGCAGCAGACGGATGTCGCGGCGGCAAGGTCGGTTTCCCTTAAGACGGCGCTAAAGCTCGAGGAAACTATAGAATCAACGCGCAACGCACACAACGAAGCGGGGGAAAAAAGCCTTCGCACATCTTTTATGATAGAAAAAACACAGTCGGACATGGAAACAGCCCAAAACAGGCTTTGGGACACTTACCAGCTTACGTATGCCAACGCACTGGCGCTGCGTGCCGACATAAACCTGACGGGCGCTGCAGCAGAGGCGGAAGAAATACGCGAAAAGCTTCGGGAACTTGGCAGCGTAAACCCTCGTGCTGTTGAAGAATATGCGGCGCTTAAAGAGCGGATGACATCATTAACGCAGCAGCGGGATGATTTAGTGAAAGCCGAAGAAGATTTGCACCGTCTTATAGATTCGCTCATGCTTGAAATGCGCAGTACTTTCCGTACGAGTTTTGAGCAGATAAACAAGCGGTTCGGAGAAACATTTCAGGAACTGTTCGAGGGAGGGCGAGCCGAGCTTGTTATTGAAGAAGGTGAAGATATAATGGAGTGCAACATAGAGATTATTGCTGAGCCTCCGGGTAAAAGGCTTCAGAAAATATCGCTGCTTTCCGGCGGAGAAAAAGCGCTTACAGCCATAAGCCTGCTTTTCGCGTTGCTTAAGATAAACCCGTCTCCAGTATGCATACTGGATGAGATAGACGCTGCGCTCGACGAGGTAAATGTACGCAAGTTCGCAGATTATTTAGAGAAGCACGCTAATAAAATGCAGTTTATAGTAATCACGCACAGAAAGCCTACAATGGCCGTATGCGGAAGCTTGTTTGGATTTGCAATGGAGGAAAAAGGAGTTTCCAAGCTGCTGTCCGTCCGCCTTGACAGGGAGGTAATATGAGCCTGATTGACAAAATAAAGGGCGGGCTTAACAAAACACGCGATAATATATCGGGCAAAATAAGCGGTTTGCTTGCATCTTTTAAGAAAATAGACGAGGATTTTTTCGAGGAGCTTGAGGAAACGCTTATACTTTGCGATATGGGCGTTGACGCTTCGGCCAAAATACTCTCGCTGCTTCGGCAGCGTATCAAAGAACAGAAAATAACAGATACGGCGTTGGTCAAGCCGCTTCTTGTAAGCATAATAACCGAAATGTTAAGCTATAAGGATGTTTTGGCGGAAGGACATTGCGCCATACTCGTTGTCGGAGTCAACGGCGCAGGAAAGACAACAGCCATAGGCAAACTGGCGCATTATTACACTTCGTCGGGGAAAAGCGTAATGCTGGCCGCTGCGGATACCTTCCGCGCTGCGGCAACAGAGCAGCTTTCGCGCTGGGGCGAGCGCACAGGCTGCCGCGTGGTAAAATCCGGCGAGGGCGCCGATCCCGCAGCGGTTGTATACGACGCTGTGGATTCTGCTAAACACAGGAATATCGATGTGCTGATATGCGATACGGCAGGACGGCTGCATAACAAGAAAAACCTTATGGAAGAGCTGGCTAAAATAAACAGGGTGCTGGAAAAGTCTTACGACGACGAACACAGGCGCACATATCTTGTTATAGACGCTACAACCGGACAGAACGCCATATCACAGGCAAGGGAATTTGCCAATACAACCCCGCTTTCGGGGCTTATACTTACAAAAATAGACGGCACGGCAAAGGGCGGGATAGTCTGCGCCATATGTGCTGAATTAAAAATACCCGTGGTTTTCCTGGGGCTGGGCGAGGGTATAGAGGATATTGAGCCGTTTGACTCAAAAGCTTTTGCCCAAAGCCTGTTCGAATAAAATAATTGCTTTGTATTTTAAGGGCGCGTTAGGCGCCTTTTTTGCTTGACAATAGTGCACAAATCAGTATAATGGCACTGTAAAGCAAATTGACTTTACACTTAAAAGGCTACGGCGGTTCTAATGGAAAAAGATTTTAATACAGTGCTGCTGCTCGATATCTACGCGCCGCTTCTTACGAAAAAACAGCGGCGATTGTGCGATATGTATTACAATCAGGACTATTCTCTTGCAGAAATAGCGCAGATTGAAAATACCACAAGACAGGCCGCAAGGGACGGCATAGCAAAAGCTAGGCAGAAGCTTACAGCCTATGAAAAAGATTTAAGCATCAGCGAAAAGCGTAAAAAGACGCTTGAGACGGTTGATAAAATGCGTTTAGGAGAACAGCCTGCTGAGCAGCTTTTAAGTATTCTTACGGACATATGGGAGTAGATAATGGCGTTTGAGAGCCTTTCGGAAAAACTACAGCATATATTTTCTAAGCTGAAAAGCAGAGGAAAGCTGACCGAGCTTGAAGTTAAGGCGGCTATGCGCGAGGTTAAACTGGTATTGCTTGAAGCCGATGTAAACTTTAAGGTGGTAAAAGGTTTCGTACAGCGGATTACGGAGCGCGCAGTGGGCGAGGATGTTTTAAAAAGCTTAACGCCCGGCCAGCAGGTTATCAAAATAGTGCGCGACGAACTGGTATCAGAGCTTGGTGAAAAGCATGCCGCCGTACGTTTTTCGGCAAACCCGCCCACGGTGGTTATGATGTGCGGGCTGCAGGGTGCCGGCAAAACGACAATGTGCGGAAAGCTGGCTAAGCTTTGGAAAAAAGACTCTCGCAGCGTTATGCTTGCGGCTCTCGATATCCACCGGCCTGCAGCTATACGCCAGCTTGAAGTGGTGGCGGAAAAAGCCGGAGCTGTGTTTTTCGAGAAAGGCGCGCAGGACCCGGGAATAACAGCGCAGCAGGCAGTTGCCGAGGCGAA
>CAZSMH010000066.1:0-9904 GCA_964607965.1 uncultured Christensenellaceae bacterium | reverse complement strand
CCCTCTTTTGATTTTGATACTTGATTATACCCCTTTTTATTAGTATTAAGCAATACACCGCATTTCTTATAGAATACGGTGTATTTTCTAATTATTACAATGTTTGTTTAACATATAAAGTTTATATCAGTTTATTAAATGCAGTGTTTGTTATAAAACAGGCAGAGTTGAACCTCCGTACGGCATTATAATCACGCCGGCATTCCGCCCCATTTTATCAAATGCAGTATCAAGCGCAGACTGAACTGAATTAAACGGCCTAAAAAATAAAGATTCTGCAAATGCGCTGTCCATTTCTGAAACCAAAAAAACGTCTGCCCTTTGCTGGACCATACCTATAGCGGCTGCTTTATGCCCGCCCAGTTCAAACTGCCTGCTTATCCTTTTTACCATATCATCCGGACTTTTTGCCTCAGTCATCCAGCTCTCGAACACCTTCTCTCCAAGCCCTTCCGTGCACGAGGCAGCCAGTATGATGATGCCCCCATCTCTAACCGCATGTTTGGCATTATCAAGTGCCTTTTGCGCCTGGTATAGATTGATGTCTTTTGGATATCCGCCTGCCGATACGAGCACAATATCTGCCTTTTTAGCTATTTGTATTTTGTACATCGTATCAAGATATGCACAGCCTTCCCTGTGCGCTTTTAAATAATTGCCTGCAAATGCTTTTGTTACCCGTTTTTTTTCATCAAGCACTACATTGAGTATAAAATCTATTCTAACAAAATTCGCGACTTCATCTATATCTGCACGTACATTATTGCCGTCAATCCTTCCGGCGGCAGAACTATCCTCTACCATCTTTGAATGGTTGGACTGAATCGCTGCTGCTGTGGATACTCCAGGCATAATTGCTTTAGCGCCTCCGGAATAACCGGCAAAATAATGGTACTCTATGTTGCCAAGACAAATTATCCTATCCGCAAAAGCCACTGCTTCAAATATATCAACCGGCGTACCATAAGATGTTTCCCCAAGGTTCACTGTTTTTTTCTGATCGGTATCCACGCATCTTATCTTCTCATATATATCATCGCCCACAATATATCTTTTTTCTTCTTCTTTATGTGCCCGGTGATTTCCCAGTGCGAAAACAATGGTAATATCATCGTTTTTTACTCCTGCTTCATATAACTCATCCAATACAAAAGGCAGCACCCTTTTTGTAGGCATCGGCCGTGTTATATCGCTGGTGATTATGCATATGCTCTCACCTCGGCTGATAATTTCACTAAGCCTTTTGCTTCCTATAGGGTTTTTTAATGCCCTTAAAATTTCTTCTTCTTCTGAAAGCTTGCTTTTAACCTCGTTTGGTGTCAGCACCCCTAAAACATTATTGTCAGGAATACCAACCAGCAGATTTTCTTTACCATATCCTATTTTAATATCCATGTTACCTCCCAGATACAATCAGGCCGGGCGTAATAATACTCCCGGCCCGATTCAATGCACCAATCTCCCTATTTTCTTGAAACGCCGCTCTCTCTGGCGGCTTTTGCGACAGCCTTTGCAACAGCCGTGCCCACCCTTGGATCGAACGGCGCCGGTATTACATAATCTGCCGTCAGCTTTTCCTCTTCAATAAGAGACGCTATTGCATAGGCAGCGGCTATCTTCATTTCATCGTTTATATCTGAAGCCCTTTCATCTAAAGTCCCCCTGAAAATACCCGGAAACGCAAGAACATTATTTATCTGGTTTGCGTAATCGCTTCTGCCGGTACCGATAACTCTTGCACCTGCCTCTTTAGCTAAATCGGGCATTATCTCGGGCACAGGGTTTGACATAGCAAATATAATCGGCTCATAGTTCATGGATTTTACCATTTCCTTTGTCAGTATTCCCGGAGCCGATACACCGATAAAAATGTCCGCGCCTTTGATTACATCGTAAAGCGCACCTTTTTTTTGCTCTCTGTTGCTGACTTTGGCCATTTCCTTCTTGATTGGGTTCAAGCCGTCTCTGTTCTCATATATTGCTCCCTTGCTATCGCAAAGAATAACGTTCCTAAGCCCCATGCTCATCAAAAGTTTAGTTATGGCAACTCCGGCCGCACCCGCACCGGATATTACAGCTTCCTGTTCTTCAAGCTTCCTGCCTGTCAGCTTCATAGCGTTTATCATTGCGGCTGCCGTAACAACGGCAGTGCCATGCTGATCGTCATGAAATATCGGGATGTCACAGCGCTCTTTGAGTTTCTTCTCTATCTCAAAACAGCGGGGAGCAGAGATATCCTCAAGGTTAATCCCGCCGAAGCTTCCCGATATCTGATAAACAGTTTCAACAATATCATCAACTTCTTTTGACTTTATACAGAGGGGAAAAGCATCAACATCAGCAAATGCTTTGAACAAAACACATTTTCCTTCCATAACAGGCATACCCGCTTCCGGCCCAATATCGCCAAGGCCAAGTACCGCAGTGCCGTCTGTTACTACCGCTACCATGTTCCACCGTCTGGTCAACTCATAACTTTTTGATATGTCTTTTTGTATCTCAAGGCATGGCTGGGCTACGCCCGGAGTATACGCCAATGATAAATCATCCTTAGTCTTGACAGGAGTTTTAGCAACAACCTCAATCTTGCCTTTCCATTCGTAATGCAGCTTTAAGCTTTCTTTGCTATAATCCAAAACCGTTACCTCTCGTTACCGAATTTTTTTGCAGCGTATTTTAGTGCATCTATCACAGGCAATTCTTCTCCTGAAAGAAATCTTACCATCGCACCGCCGCCCGTGCAGATATACCCCATCTTATCTGCGAGCGAATATTTGTTTGTCGCGGCAACACTATCTCCGCCGCCCAGCACTGTAAAAGCTTTTGTCTTTGCCAGCGCGTTCCAGACTTGTTTTGTCCCGAATTCGGTCGGCGGTTTTTCAAACACTCCCATAGGTCCGTTTACGAATACTGTCGCGGCCTTCATAATCTCTTGTACAAATGCATTAGCCGTCCGCTCTCCTATATCTGCAAACAGTTTATCAAGCGGTAAATCTTCAATAGACACCTCATGTCTTTCATTATCTGCATAAGCCAAATCCAAAGGAATAATAATTCTATCAGCAAATTTTGCAAGCAATGTCTTTGATTTCTCAATATATTCGCCAAGATTATTCTGCAATATAAAATCCAGAGATGTTTTGCCTATATCAATACCTTTAGCGGCAAGCATCACATTACCCACAAGCCCGCCTGCCAGTACCTTATCGGCTATGCCTTCTTCCAGCACTTTATCCATCATTAAAAATGCATCAGCAATTTTGGCTCCTCCCAGCACAAAAACAAGCGGCTTTTTCGGACTCTGAAGAATTTCTGCCAGTACGCTGTATTCCTTTTCGAACAATCTGCCCATTGCAGAGGGTATAAGCTCACTAAATGCCGTCAATGTCGGCTGTGCCCGGTGCGCCGCCGCAAACGCATCCATTACAAATAGATCTGCGAGAGGAGCAAGTTTTTTAATAACCTGAGTATTTGCCTGCTGCAGGCGTGTAAGCTTTAACTTTGTTTCAAACAATGTCATTTCTTCTGCCATAAAACGTACATTGTCAAGGAGTATTATGTTCCCCTCCTCAAGCGCTTTAATCTTTTCCACAGCATACGGTCCGCAAACATCCGGCACAAATTCTATTAATTTACCCGAAATACTGCTCAATGCTTTAGCATGAAGACCGAGATGATAATAGTTTTTGTATTCGATATCGCTTCCCTGATGAGCAAGAATAACCAGCTTTGCACCCTTTTCCGCAAGCTCAATTACAGTCGGCACGCAACCCTTTATCCGCGTTACATCTCGAAGCTCATTTTTTTGCTTATCGACCGGCTGATTGATATCAACGCGCAAAAGCACTGTTTTACCTTTTATATCAAAATCATCTATAGTATTGATTCCAAACTTCATATCACTTCATTCCCAGATACTGATTTGTCTTTGCAGTTCCTTCTTCCCTGGTAGTCTGCATCTTCATAGCTGCGCGCACTGCGTCTATGTTTTCCGGTATAACCACAGACTCCTGAGGTATGTTTATTGCAAACATTATATCGTCCCCGCTTGATACTATCGATTCCTCCCATAACGCAATCTCATACATATCGCCGCGGGGGTTGCCTATATCGCGTCCCCATCTGAACATCGATGCGTTGCCAAGGAAACCGTCGGCCAACCGTACCGCCATAATACGCGGATGCTCGCACGCCATCTCCCACATATCTTTTTTGCTAAGTTTTTTCTTGGGAGTTACAATAACCGTTATTATATGTCCGTGAGTCACAGGCGTATGCACAAGTATACCCGTACATGGTATGTGCGGCATAATTGTCATTAAATCCACCGCCTGGTGGCTCGGTGCCTTTTCAAGCTGAAGCGCGTTTGTCAAGCCTCTGTGGTAATCTCCCGGGTCTGCTACTCTTCTTATTATAGTAATAGCCACTTTTTCGGCTCCGAACGCTCTGTCTATCATATCTACCGCGCGTATAAGCCCCGTTGTGTTGCAGCTTGTCAGCTTTAAAAACTGCTGCCCTATGCCTTTTTCATAGTTTGCATAGCCGTGAAAAAAAACGTCTGCTACGTCATTTTTCTCTCCGCCCTGAAATACAGCTTTCTTATTATACTTTGCGTATATCTCCTTGTTTTTCGCCCCTACTCCGCCGGGAGAACTGTCCAGTATTATATCGCATTCCTGTACAAGCTCCTCAAAACTGCCCGAAACCGGTATGCCCGCTTCCTCCATCGCCTTGTTCTCCGGCATTACGTTAAACATCTTATACGGCATGCCTTTGGCTGCAAGCGCTCTTACCGATATCGTAGGTGCCACATCCGCAACTCCTACGAGTTCCATATCCCCCTGCAGCGCTACTCCGTCCGCCAGTCTTTGTCCTATAACGCCGTATCCGGATACGCCAACCTTAATTCTTTTCATGATATAACCTCCTGCAATTTATGTTTTAACTATGATGTCTTTTACATTCACCTTTGCTGTCATTAACTAAAATGCGCTAACTTTAAAGGCAACGCCCGGTTATTAGTCATAAAAACCAAAGTCAGGCGTATCCGGATACGGCATTATTACACCAGCTTACTTAGGACCTCTTTCTCTGCACAGCCTTTAGCGCCATACTCGTAATGTCGTCCGCCGTCATGTTAAACGCATTTTTCAAATAATCCACACTTCCGACTTCTCCGAATCTGTCACGGCTTCCTATGCGTTCCATAGGTATCGGCCTGTTCTCCGCAAGCACTTCCGCGACTGCAGAACCAAGACCGTTTATTATGCTATGATTTTCTACTGTAACTATTGCACCCGTCTCATCGGCGCACTTTGTTATCAGTTCGCTGTCAATCGGCTTCCACGTAAATATATTTACAACGCGGGCACTAACGCCTTTTGATTCCAGATTTTGTGCAGCCTCCAGCGTATCGCTTACAAGACATCCGCTCGCAATCAGCGTTACATCAACACCGTCCCTTATAACAACTCCCTTGCCAATAGAGAAAGTGCTTCCCGGTTCATATATCATTTTTGGTTCTTTACGCTGCAGTCGTATGTAAAAAACTCCGTACATATCTTTTATCTGCCACAACAAGTCTTTTAGCATTACGCAGTCTGTCGGCTCAAGAATCGTTGCGCCGGGTATGCATCGCATCAAGCCCATATCCTCAAACGGCATATGGGTTCCCCCGTTAAATGACGCCGTTATTCCCGGATCCGAGCCTGCGATACGGATATTCAGCTTAGCATATGCGGCCGACAAAAATATCTGGTCAAAACAACGCCTCGTCGCAAAAGGACCGAATGTATGTGCAAACGGTACCTTGCCCGTAGCCGAAAGCCCCGAAGCAACTCCCATCATATTCGCTTCCTGTACTCCGCAGTTAAACGTGCGCGACGGATGTGCCTTTAAAAAAGGAATCATCCCCATAGACTTCATCAAATCCGCATCCAGCACCACAATTCGCTGATCTGCATCGGCCATTTCGATCAGTGTGTTGCAGTAAACGGTACGCATCATCTCTGTATCATTTTGTATTTCTTTTACTATGTTAATCCCCATATTATGTAACTCCTCTAATCAAGTTCCGACAGTTTTTGTTTGATAGCGTCCATTGCCTTACTGCCTTGTTCTTCGCTTACTACCATATGATGGTTGTCTAATATCCCTTCCGCAAACGTACAGCCCTTACCCTTAAATGTATCAAGGACTATAACAGACGGTTTGCCGGTTTTGCTTTTCGCTTCTTTTACGGCATCGCATATCGCAGCAGGATTATGGCCGTCCACTTTTACACCATGCCACCCGAACGCTGCAAATTTTTCTAAAATGTCCCCGGTATCCATAATATCTTCTGTATACCCATCAAGCTGCTGCTTGTTGTAATCAACAAATACTATCAGATGATCAAGTTTAAAGTGGTTTGCAAACAAAATCCCTTCCCAAACCTGTCCTTCGTTTAACTCACCGTCACCAAGTATCAGATATGTATAACTATCTTTATTATCAAGCCGGTTTCCAAGAGTTACTCCTATTGCGGTGCTGATGCCTTGCCCTAGCGAGCCAGTCGTCATATCGATACCCGGCGTTTTGTTGCGATCACAATGGCTCGGCAGAATAGTACCGCCCTCATTAAGCGTACTTAATATCTGCTTGTCAAAGTATCCTTTAAGAGCAAGCGCTGCGTAAAGTGCAGGCCCTGCATGTCCTTTCGAGCATACAAGCCAGTCGCGGTCCTCCCAGTTTGGATTTTTTGGATCGATGCGCATAATGCTCCCGTAAAGAGCAGCCAAAGCCTCGGCAATGCTCATGGCGCCCCCGACATGACCGAAACCGCGCTTTGTTATTGCGCCTAATGTCTCCAGACGTATCTGTGCAGCGAACTTTTCCAGAGCTTTTTTGTCATAACAAGACATTCTTTCACCTCTTATACATTATACCCACAATTACCTAAATTACTTAACATTTACTCATTATCTTGGTTATGTTATGGTTATGTGTTGAGTAGATTTTATCATATTATTATCAATACTTCAACATTTTTATTCACAAAATAAAAAAATTCTGTTATACTATCAGCAATAATATTATTAAGGTGTCAATGATGAAAATCAACCGTATCAGCGAAATTGAAAAATACTTATTAGACAACAAGTTTGCTTCTATTATAGATTTATGCGAACGTTTTAACGTTTCCCAGAACACTATAAGGCGAGATATTGCAGACTTATGCAAAAGAGGGATCGCAGCAAAGGTTTATGGCGGCATTGTTCTTCAGGAAGGGCAAAATGTGGTTCCTTACCACATGCGAAGCCTTAGCAATATTGATGAGAAGAACAAGCTGGCGCGTCTTGCAAGCCGTTATATACGTGACGGAGAAACAATATATATAGACTCCGGAACTACAACCCCATATCTTATGCGGTTTATTCCTCAAGACTGTCATATAACAATAATAAGCAACAGTCTTAATGTTTATAACGAATTCGAAAACCTCCCTAATGCGAACGTAATTTCGACAGGAGGGCTTTTTTACAGGTACACAAATTCATTTATAGGTGTTTCAGCTGTTAATATGCTTAGTAATTATCATATCAATAAAGCATTTATGGCAGCGACAGGCATTACTATTGAAACGGGCGCTACCAACAATTCTTTTCATGAGGCAGAAATGAAAAAAGCGGTAGTCAAACAATGTAAAAATATTGTATTGATGGCCGACAGCACCAAAATAGACAAAGCTGCTTCCATCTCCTTCTGTCCTTTGCAATCTCTAAATGCCTTTATAACGGATAAAAAACCGCCTGAACATTACATAAACTTCTGTGCCGAAAACGGCATTGAACTTTTATATGACGATTAAGTCAAGTTGCTTTTTTTGCCTTGCGGGAGTAACAAGGCTGCTGCCGCTATCAGAAAAGGAATTAAGTTAAGCACCATGATTGCCGTCCAAAACCCCGAGCTCTGAGCAATAAGCCCTATTGCCCATGGCACTACCATTAACCCCGTTGTTGCCCCAAGCCCAATCAAAGCAGAAGTGCTGCCAGCATTATCGGGCAGAATATCTCCCGCGATGGTTATTGTAAGCGGTACCGCAGGACCTACCATGATTCCTGAAAACAAGTATCCTACCAGATAAGCTGCGGATGTGTTTATAATAACTGCAATCGTAATTACTATTCCTCCAAGTATGCCACATAAAAATATGAAATGCTTAGCATTGTATTTTGAAAACAATGCGCATAAAACCCTTCCTATAATAACGCCTGTCCATAAAGAAGACACGGAAAGCCCCGAGATAAAAGTATCTGCGTTTAATTCACGCGTCATAAATGCAGGCATCCATATCGAAATGGCGATGGCATACCCAACATATAAAAAAGGCGGTAAAAACAAGGTCAATGCTTTATTTTTGAAAAGAGCATTTTTTAAGGATAAAGCTTGCTTGTTTCTGTAATCCGCGTTTTCCCTGATTTTATTATTAATAACAATAAACGCTGACAAAAGCACAACGCACAGTATGCCAAGATATAAAAAAAGTTTATTAATTCGCATGCCCGAAGCAATAAAGTATGTAGACAGCATTGGGCCTGCTAGTGCACCTATTCCAAGAAAAACATGAAGCATGCTTAAGTGAAACCGGCGCTTTTCTCTTTGAATATCAGATATATATGCGTTAAATACAGCCTCTAACAACCTTGTGCTTGCACCGATAGCAAAAAATAAAATCAGTAACAGCAGATATGAATTTGTAAATCCTAGGGCCAACAAAGAGGCGCAGTAAATACCGAAAGACGCATTTATAAGTACTGGCCTTTTAAATCTATCTGCAAAAAATATACCTGCAAAAACACATAATATGCCGCCTATACCCTGAAAAAAAGTTATAAGCCCGTTATCCGAAAGTGATATGTTAAACTGGTCAATAAATACCGTAACCAGCGGACCTAGCATGGTTAGTGAAATACCGTAAGCCAGCATCATTAAATAAATAATGCCCATTAACATATTAAGCATTGACCTTGATGCCTTCAAAATTGTCTCCTTTTATTCAGCTATTGAATATCAGAATATTTTTTTCAAATACTGAACTGCATTTTTTGCAGCCTGTGAACTGTCGGGCAAAGGCAGACATTCAACAGACAAGTATCCATCATATCCAATGCTGTCAAGCGCTGCTGCTATTTTCTTAAAATTAATATGCCCCGCTCCGGGATAGCGCCTGTTGCTGTCGGCTAAATGTATATATCCCAGCCTTTTACCGGATAGTTTTATAGCCTTCTCCATATCCGATTCTTCAATATTCATATGAAATGTATCAAGGTGGACATATGTATTTATTAAGTTATACCTTTCTATCAATTCGCATATTTCTTCAGCGGTGTTCATAGTGTTTATTTCATATCTGTTTATCGCCTCTATAAATACTCTTACGCCGCGTTCTTTAGCGTAGGTCTCCAGCTCACATATGGCCGAGCCTAGAGTTTTTATGTATTCTTCTTTAGTAGACGTAACACTTCCCCTTAACCAACCTATCACTATATCCGTACTAAATGCAGAAGCAATATCTATGTATTTCTTTGCCCCTTTTATGGCAACTGAAGCTTTTTTGCCGCATGAGTCTGTAAGCGATACTCCCTCCTGCGTAGCCAGTCTTCCTGTCACAATGGCTGCAATGCTCACTTTATTTTTTTTGCAAAGATTAAGTATGCCGTCATAATCTAATTTTAAGTTTTCCCTCAGATGTACCTCAATGGCATCATATCCAAGCTTTCCTGCCATAACAATATTTTGCTCAATGCTTCCTTTCAGAAGTATCGGAGCAGTCACTGGAGCAGTATCCGCCGATGATAATGCATAACGATAGCTTTCTTTTTTAAGTAATCTCATTTATAGTTATACCCTCTCTGTTATACTT
>CAZSMH010000065.1:0-10096 GCA_964607965.1 uncultured Christensenellaceae bacterium | reverse complement strand
AACAAAACAGACCGAAAACCGGTCTGTTTCCAAAATCACGTTTATTTAATGCCGTATCTTTTATTAAACCGATCTACACGGCCGCCAGTATCGACAAGTTTCTGTTTGCCGGTAAAGAACGGATGGCATTGAGAACATATTTCTATCTTCAAATTTTCTCTGACCGAACCGGTAGTAAAAGTTGCGCCGCAAGCACACGTAACCGTGCATTCATGATACTTAGGATGTATGTCTTTTTTCATTTCGATTCACCTCGTTTTCCCGTTAACCGGAGCCGAAAGCTAATAACCGGTATAAAAAGTCGCAAAACTGATTATAACACATAGCTTAAAAAAATCAACCTGAAAAATTTTAAAATTGATATTTATTCTTAGTAATATATAAACAGGGCAGTATGCCTGCTTAATGATGAGTATATTAATGATTTGTGGCCGAATCTATTTTAAGTTGACATAAATATCTTTATTGACGTATACTGTACTGAAAGGTTTACAAGAATACATTTCCAGAATTCTTTTTATGAGACGAGATTAGCTAAGACGAGGTTTTTATTCTTGTTAACGCAAATAATAACAAGAAAATGGAGAAGAGAATGATGAGCAAAAAAATTCCCAATCAAGTTTTTTTAACCGAGGACGAACTTCCAAAACAGTATTACAACATCGTTGCGGATATGCCTAACAAGCCTTTGCCGTATTTGAATCCGATGACAAAAAAGCCTGCTACGCCTTCCGACTTGGAACCGCTGTTTGCAAAGGCGTTGATTGAGCAAGAGGTGTCTACCGAACGTTATATTGATATACCGAAAGAAGTAAGAGATATCTATGCAGCGTTCCGCCCCTCTCCGCTGGTTCGGGCTTACCGGCTGGAAAAGGCGCTTGATACGCCCGCAAAGATATATTACAAATATGAAGGGACTAACCCTTCGGGAAGCCACAAACTTAATACTGCAGTGGCACAAACCTATTATAACAAAATAGAAGGCATAAAAAGACTTTCAACAGAAACAGGAGCCGGCCAGTGGGGGAGTGCGCTTTCTATTTCCTGCGCCATGTTCGGGCTTGAATGCACTGTCTATATGGTACGTGTTTCTTATGATCAGAAACCATACAGGAAATTACTTATGCAAACCTACGGTGCAGAAATCTATCCAAGCCCGTCGGATAAGACGAATGCAGGACGCGCGATACTGGCAAAAGACCCGAACTCGTTAGGAAGCCTTGGCATTGCTATTTCCGAAGCTGTTGAGGATGCGGCAATGCGCGATGATACGCATTACTCACTTGGCAGCGTTCTTAACCACGTAATACTGCATCAGACGATTATAGGTCTTGAGGCAAAAAAACAGTTTGAGAAAATTGACGAATATCCTGATATCATAATTGGCTGCAACGGAGGCGGCTCGAATTTTTCAGGATGCGCGTTCCCCTTCGTTCAGGATAGAATAAAGAACGGCACAAAAACGCAGTTTATAGCTGTAGAGCCTTCAGCATGTCCTAAGCTTACAAAGGGCAAATTTGCCTATGATTACGGCGATACGGCGCAGATGGCTCCTATAGCCATGATGTACACACTTGGTCATGATTTTATTCCGGCAGGAATACATGCCGGAGGACTGCGGTATCATGGTGATTCGACCTTGCTATCCCAGCTTCATCACGACGGAATAGTAGATGCCGCTGCCGTTAATCAGACAGACGTATTCAAATCGGCGGTGCTGTTCGCACGGAACGAGATAATACTGCCCGCGCCCGAATCAGCACATGCCATAGCCCATGCGATTGAAAAAGCGCTTGAGTGCAAAGAAACCGGCGAAGCAAAGACGATATTCTTTAACCTCTCCGGGCACGGAAACTTTGACCTGACAGCATATGAGGAATACTTGTCCGGCAACCTTAAGGATATTGAATATACCGATGATATGCTGCAGCAGGGGTTTGCCACTATACCGTCAATAGGATAACAGAAAAAACAACAAAGCGGCTGCACATGCGGCCGCTTTTTACTATATATGATTGTCTACTGCATCAATGAAAAATCATTATCTGCCGGATATTTACTGTCTTTTTTCTCATAGCGGCAGGCATAAGCAATTATAAGCATAATAAGAGCCAACCCGCCGCCTATAATATACTGTCCAATTATGAATTGATCATATGCGACGAGCAATATAAGCGCGCTTTGACTAAGCACCCAGATAACTGGAGGTACCAGACTTAACAGTATGGGAGCAAATTTGTTGTCAAAGGCACGGCTGGCGATAATCAGAGAGAATGCAAAAATAATAAATATCTCGGGTTCTGTCACCATGGCTGCTTCGCCTAGATTAGACGCAAGTAAAAGTATGCCTGCTCCGGCAGCAACAACAGCGCTGGACATGTACGCAAACATACATGACAGTTTACCTTTGCTCTCGTCCCTCTTAAAGGTTGGCATTCCAAGACGCGTGAATAAAACAAACAGGAATGCGCCGATAAATACAACAGCCGTTATTATCAGCAACACGGGTGTTTCTAATGAAAATTGAAACGAAGCAATATCTGAGCCAAAATCACTTTCGAAAATGAATAAATAGCTTATGCCTCTTAAAATAACTCCGTTTAAAAAAGTCAATACTATTGCGGGTATCTTAAGATATGTTATCAATACGCCGTTTAAGAGCCCGAATAAGGCACATACGGCAACCGTAAGTATTATTGCCAAGAGCAGCGATCCGCCCCCGAAAACAAATGCCATTGCCATAAAGGCGGGCGCAGTTGACATTACCGCACCTATGGACAAATCCGGACCTTTTGCACGTACCGTTAACGCTACGGCAATCGAAACAAGAGCATATATGACAAATTGGCTGAGCGCTGCATCAAGGTCAAAAATATATTGGTTTTGCACAACCGTAAAAACAGCCGCTGCCAGTATTAAGACAATAAAAACTATACCGGCACCGGTATTCAAAAAAGTAAAGTTATTATTTGCAGGTAAAGGCTGAGGGAATGTTTTTGTCTCAGGAACCGGACAGGGGATTTTAGGCTCAGGGTCATTGAAAGCAGGTCTATCAATTATCTGCGCTTCCGGCTTTATGGCTTCCGGTTCTGCCTCGTTAGCAGCATTAATCTCAAAAGCTTCGGGTGCTTCGCTAACAGCATTAACCGAATCTTCCGATACATCTGATTCGTTAGCAGCCCCGGCGTCAGCTTCCAAGGTTTCCGATGCATCAAGTTTGTTTACAGTGAAAACGGATGAAATAGGAGTTCCGCACATCAAACAAAAAGCATCGCCATCGTTTGCCGGGTGTCCGCAGTTTGGACATTGTTTCATGGTTGTCACCTCTTTTAAATAATTTAGTTTGATTTCCGGGCTGCCGTATGCCCCGGAAAATAATACAGTAATACGAATATGTTTGATATAAATTATAATACAGCGTTTCCAACTAAACAACAGCACAGAACAATTCTTTTTTGCAAAGCGAAAAAGCGGTTGCAAGTGTTTAGCCGTCATATTATAATACTCATGCGTAAATTAATACGGAGGTATGGCTCAGTCGGTTAGAGCGCTCGCTTCACATGCGAGAAGTCGCTGGTTCGAATCCAGCTATCTCCACCAAAATACTGCCCTGTTTTTGGTACAATGACTGTATTGAAAGCAGAGTTGTTTTATTGTTAAAAAACATAAAAATTGCCCGGTGATCCTAAGACAACTATCAGAAAATTCGTTGACTGTTCTATCGACTGAAAGAGGCGCAGCAAAGTTTAGAAAAGGGATCTTCAAATGCTAAGAAACTATATTGCAACATATTTAATAGATGTAGCTGCTCTTATATTTTTGTACTGCTTAATATACAGCAACAATATACTGGATAAAAACAGGAAAAGACCTTTTTATTTGGGCATAGTGCTAACCGTTTTTATCATTTTTCTCGAGGCCGGTACTATAATTGCCGATGGTAATGCCGACCTGCGTTTTTTGAATATTCTATGCAACGTTTTCGGTTTTGCGCTGGCTCCTATGATTCCTATTATTTTGATTGTTATTTTTGACGTAAAGATTCTTCAAACCAATAAATTGCTTATGCTGCCGTTAGTATTGAATACTTTGGTAGCAGCTTTATCACCCTGGTTTGGATTTGTATTTTATGTTGATGCAAACAACCATTATCAAAGAGGAGATTCTTTTTTTGTTTTTGTAGCTGCTTACATAGTAAATTTGATAATACTGCTTATCAGTACCGTAAGGACGGGACACAAATACCGCTACACAATAAAAGCAAAGATAATCGCTCTGTCCCTTTTTGCAGTTGCCGGTACAAGCATTCAGCTTGTTTGGCCGTCAATCCATGTTTCCTGGCACAGCGCGACGTTGTCGCTTTTGCTGTACTATCTATTGCTGTCTGAATTTGATAGAAGCTTTGATCCTCTGACCGGACTTCAAAATCGCGCGGCTTACGAGAAAATGGCAAATAAGCTTAATGGCAGAAAGCCGTACTCCGTTGTTGTTATAGATATCAATGATTTCAAAGAGATTAACGATACCTACGGACATGAATTTGGAGATACTGTGTTAAAAAAGATTGCAGCAGTTATAAGTAAATCCTTTGACGAGCGTTGTACATGTTATCGTGTCGGAGGAGATGAATTCTATATTATAAACAGCGCAGCCGATACGGTAAAACTTGAACATCAGCTTAAGAGTATGACAAACAATCTGGAAAAAGAGCGCCAAAATGAGAGCCGTTTGCCGACAGTCGCATATGGTTACGGCATATTCAAAAGCGAAAAAACGATTGGCTTTCAGCAAGTGCTAAAAGAAGCGGACAAACAAATGTATTATTTCAAGAAAATCCAAAAAGGTATGCAATAGAAGATATCAGGCTTTATAGGTTCTTCAACATAAAGAGACGATTAACAGGCAACCAATCGTCTTTTTAGCCCATATCCGGCAGCACGAACGAGCGTCCTATTTGCTCAACCAAATGCACTTTAATGCCGTAAACTCTTTCTATGTTTTCCTTTGTAAGCACATGCTCAGGCAGGCCGCTGGCATATACCATTCCGTTGCCAAGCATCACTATTCTATCGCAGTAACCTAATGCCAGATTCAAATCGTGAAGCACGCAGACGGCTGTCAAGCTACGTTTTTTAACAAGCCGGCGAACAGTTCCCATAATGGATATCTGGTGGCGTATATCAAGCCCGGCAACAGGCTCGTCTAGCAGCATTATATGCGCCTGCTGGCAGAGAGCGCGCGCGAGCACCATCATTTGTCTTTCCCCGCCCGAGAGAGTGCCCGCAAGCCTGTGCTTTAAGTCCGCGATGCCTGCTGCGGCAAGCGCCTCATTTGCAGCCTTGTAGTCTTCGCTAGTCTCTCCGCGCCAGCGCAAAAGATGCGGGTTGCGCCCCATAAGAACGATATCGCCCACCGTAAAGCCGTATTCAACAGCGCTTTGCTGCCTAACCAGCGCCATGCGTTTTGCCGCCTCTTTTGCGGACATCGCAGCGCTGTTGCTGCCGTCAACAAGCACCTTCCCTTTTTGGGGCTTTAAGCAGCCTGATATACAGCCGAGCAATGTGGTTTTGCCCGACCCGTTAGGCCCGACAATGCCGACTAGCTCGCCCTTTTTTGCATCAAAGCAAACGTCTAAAAGCGCTTGTTTCTCTGCCGAGTATGCGTATGAAACATCCTGTACACAAATACAGCTCACTTAACCGCCCCCTTTTCGCGCCGCAGCAGAAAAATGAAGAACGGTACTCCAATAAGCGCTGTGATAATGCCTATGGGTATTTCCTGGTTTTTCAGCAGTACGCGCGCTATGGTGTCGGCAATAAGAAGAAATATGCCGCCGCCCAAAAACGAAAGCGGAAGAAGCCGCTTGTGGTCGGGACCCGCAAGAAGGCGCAGCATATGAGGAACGATAAGCCCTACAAAGCCTATTATGCCGCTTGCCGAAACAGCGGCGGATGCGGCAATAGTAGTAAGCAATATAAGAATGCGCCGGACATTATCCGCATTTACACCAAGATGTCTTGCGTCCTCGTCTCCTAAAAGCAGTATGTTAAGGCTGCGGGAAAAAGGCAGGCAAAGCGCACTTGCTGCCAGCATGACGGGCACAACTATAATTGCCTTTTCCCAGGATGACGAAGAAAAGCTGCCCATAGTCCACATCACTATGTGCTCCATTCTATCGCGCACCATTATCATAAGGCAGTGAACAAACGCCGTGCAAAGAGTGCTGACCGCTATACCAGACAGCAGCAATGATGTAACAGATATACGACCGTATACTTTAGCCAGACGGTATACTGCTGCCACCGCAAGAATAGCGCCAAAAAATGAGAACAGGCTTACTACGCCGAATCCGAGAAAAGAAAAATATGACGAAAAAGCAAAAGCTATTGCTGCGCCGAAAGCGCTTCCCGCGCTTACGCCTATAACATATGAATCTGCCATTGGGTTTTTAAACATACCCTGAAGGCACGTGCCGCATATGGCAAGCGCGCCTCCTGAAACAAAACAGATAAGAGCTCTAGGCAGGCGCAGGTCAAAAAAAATGGTATATGTGCTTTGCTGCGCATCGCCGCTGATCAGCGCCATAAGCTCTGGCAGGCTTATGCCGGAGCTGCCGAACATAAAAGCAGATACGAATGCAGCAGCTCCAAGCGGTATCATAACGGCAAGCATAAGTTTTATTCGGCTGTTCACGCATTATCTCCCATATTCAGAAAAAATATCAGAAAGCAAGGCAAAGGCCTCTGTAACGCGAGGACCGGGGCGGTCTAAAATGTCCGAATTGACAAAATAGTAATTGCCGTTTTTAATAGCAGACAGCTCTTTATAGCCGGGAGCGGATAACAAATCGTCCTTTGTTATCCAGCTTGATACAAGCAGTATATCAGGGTCGCTTATTATAAGCTGTTCCAAAGGATACAAAGGCCATTCTCTGTCGGTGTCTGCCGTAACGCAAACTCCGCCTGCCATTTCAATAATGCTGTTTATAAAACTGCCCTTGCCGGATGTCCATCCATCGGTGCTCATTACATAATAGACAGTAGGAGCACTTTTTATATCAGCTGCCTTTTTCCGCGCGGTCTGCTCCGCATTGCCTATTTGCTCAATAAGCGCTGCAGCCTGATCCTGCCTGTCCACTACCTTGCCAATAAGCGCTATGCTTTTTGCTATATCTTCGTAGTATGTGGCTTCCGCGGCAACTACGTAAAGTCCTGCTTTTTCCAGCGCCGCAATATCCTGATGCTGAAGTCCGTTTCCGGCAAAAACCACCGTGGGTTCAAGCGCTATTACTTTTTCGATGTCAAAGCCGTTAAAATCCCCGACTACCGTTATTTTTGACGTTTCCGGCGGGTAGGTGGAGCTTATGTCTATGCCGACGATATTTTCCCCGCACCCGAGAGCAAACAGTATTTCGGTTGCGCTTGGCGCTGTGGAGACTATTACCAGCTCTCCCTCAACCGTGTGTACCTCGTTTCCCATGGCGTCTATGTTTTCCTCCAGCAGGTCTTTGGGAGCGGGTGTGCGCTGGGCTTCGGTAGTCAAGTCTGTGCATCCCAAAAGCGGGAACGCAAACAGCAGGCATAAGCATAAAACTAAAACTGCGCTTCTCATATAGTTATCCTCCAAAATTTTAATACCGGGAAAAGGAGCGCATCAAAAAGCGCCCGGGAATGCCCGTGGCGCGTATAAAAAACACTGCCGTGCGCATCCTTCCCTCCGAAGAAACCGCAGCGAGATATATTCGGCAGGTTTACCGGCTCGGCTTCATTCTGTTAAAGCGCCTTCCCGGGGTTTATGCCCAGTGGCATTAGTGCTTAAAACAGTCGGCCATACGGTAGCGGGGGCTGCAACGGCATTTAACCGTTTTCCCTATTATCCTTACCCTTCCAATATCGGCAGTTAAGGCACCGAATCTCTCTAATTTCTTTTCAGCCGTATCATACCATAAGCATAAACTCCGGTCAATCAATAAGCATTAGTTAACAATATTCGCGGATTTATTATAAATATATACATATATCCATAGCATACAAAACCATATTATGGTATAGTGGTATTGAAGGCTTACAGATAAAAAACAGGAATGTCACATACTCCTGTAATAAATCAAGACTGATATATAAAAACAAATTCAATGTGAATCAATACTGCAAAGGCAGCTTAAGCTGTTGCAGTAATATAATATTAGAAGTATATTAGTAATAGTTCTAATACTGCTTATGTGTAATAGGAGGGAAATATATGTTCTGTACTAAATGCGGTACGCAGATTCCGCAGGACGGGATGTTCTGCATTAATTGCGGAACGCCGGTAAACAATGCGTCACCAGCGCAAAGCACGGAAACGGATATTACACAGGCTGCAAGCGGCTCTTCTTTCGGTACATACTATTCTCAGTCATTAAGGACAGACCAATCTTTATCCGGGCAGCAGCCCAAAAAGAAAAAAACAAAGATAATAGTAATTGCAGCTGCCGGTGTCGTTCTTGCTGTGGCGCTTGCTGCTTTTCTTCTGCTTACTGTTTTTAACCAGAGCGAGGGCTGGCCCTTTAGCGGCAAAACTGTTCAGACGCGGTTTGTAAATGACAGCATAGCGGTATTTGACCGTGCATTCGGTGACATTAATTTTGGAAAAATGGACGAGATTGGCGAGCAGCCTTTTGATTATAATTTTGCTCTTGACATAACGTCCAGTGATAAAGTACAGCAGGAAATGAGTTTTAGTTGTAATTTTGCGTATGACGAACAAACGCTGGGCTGTAAAACAACTCAGGAAGAAGGATCTACTACGTTGCTTCTTTCGGGAGATACGTTGTATATGGGTTTTGATTCTGATATTCTCGGCGAAGTATTCAGCCATAACACGGGGATTAAATTTGGCGCTAAAGCAGATTTATCAAAACCGATGTCTTTGGATGAAAGAATAAATGCTTTATTTTTTGGCAGCGAAATTGATATAGACTTAATTAAGCTGTTTGAGCTGTTTTTCGATAGTATCAGCGAGGATTGCTTTGATAAGAATACCACTCGTACAATGCTTAAAATGGACAGTTCTGATTTAGCACAAATGCTGAACACTTTTGCAGGAAAGCTAAGCGAGGACGAAGAGCTAAATGACAGCCTGAAAGATGTTTTTAAAGAACTGACAGGTACAAGAATAGATATATCAAGCATGATGCCGCTTATAAGCCTTGCATTGAAAAGCACTGATATAGAGTTGGTATGGGCTGTCAGATATGACGATGCAGGTTTGCCGCGGCGTGTTGAGATTTCGGCGGAAGACAATGGCAGCATTGTGTTCGATTTTGGATTTGAAGCGCAAAGACAGGACGACACCAGGGATATACTGATGGATATATCTATACCGAACGGTTATCAAAACATTTCGCTTTCTGTTGAAATGGAGTTTACAACACAGCCTGAAAATATCGAATACAACGCAAACATAACTGCGAACGGTATGAAAATGAGCATGCAGGGCTTTGAAACCTGGGACGGTTACGATTGTACAGGCAGCATTGAGTTTAACGTACCTATGCAGAATATTGATGCCAAAGCAAGTTACAGCGGTTCGCTGTCTATAGGAAAACCGTCAGTTGCTGTTGACAGCGATGAAAGATTTGCCATTGATACAGAGAACGCCGAAGTATTGGATTTAACCGATATTTTTTCAATGCCTTCGCAAGGCCTGATGCCGTCAATTTAGTCCTTAGAAGATAGGGAATTATTAGCCCTTTAAGGCTGCTTATTAAGGCGGCCTTTTTTATAAGATAAATATGAATGCGGTCAGCTCCTGTAATTATTCCGGTTTTGGCTATTATCTTAAAGCGCAGCATCGGTGCATAATATTTTTTGTTTATATATTGGCACATGTAGTTTCTTGTGGTATAATTCCATACTGTCGGTAAAGCAATACCGACTTTTTACAGGCCAATGTAGCTCAGCCGGCAGAGCGGCTCATTCGTAATGAGCAGGTCAGCGGTTCGATTCCGCTCATTGGCTCCATACTTCGGGGTGTAGCGCAGTTTGGTAGCGCGTTTGGTTCGGGACTAAAAGGTCGCAGGTTCAAATCCTGTCACCCCGACCACGTCGGAGCA
>CAZSMH010000064.1:0-10099 GCA_964607965.1 uncultured Christensenellaceae bacterium | reverse complement strand
ATCCGAACCACTCAAGACGGGTATTCCCCGTTGGCGAAGGGTTCGGATTTGTTTTATTGCTGCATAATAAAATTGGGGTCTCTAGCAGCCAATAGAGCCGTTTCAACAGTCAAGTCTGCCCCTCGTTTTTATTTATACTATCAAACCATGCAAACTGCTTCATAGGGTGTAAATGGTACTGAGCCAAATCCGGACGGATATATCACCTTTCCTTTGCATATTGTTTGGTAGGGGTGTAAAAACATGAAAAGAATGAGAGATGGGCGCATTGTTCATATGCCCTTGGCGCTAATAGAACCACGTCGCGTTCCATATCGCCACCGTTCCCTTATTTTTCTAAAAGCTTTGATGACTATTGGCATTGTGGCAGGGTTGGTATCTTCAATATATTTTACGATAAATGATAGAATTATTGATGGAACGGAGGGAAAGACGGCGTTCCCAATCGATTTTAATAGAATTGATGCATCAGGAGAAGACGAAACAACGTCGCAGGGGGAAATCATCTTTGACGTCATGCCTAATGAAATAAAGCTTGAGATCTTAGGCTATGCGAATGACGGACCCAAGGAGTTTCATGTGGGTGCACAGGGGCCGCAGATTTTGATATACCATACGCATACACGAGAAGCTTACAGGCAGACAGTCGTTGATGCATATGCTGAGATAGGCGAGTCCCAGACCTTGCAGCAGTCACAATCGGTGGTTGCCGCAGGCGAAGTGCTTAAAGCGGAGTTGGAGCGTTATGGTTTTTCGGTGATTCACGACACAACCGACCATGTGCCCCCCGCACAAAACACCTCGTATTCGCGTTCCCTTGAAACGATGAAAAGATATCAAAAGGAATATCCGACGCTACGCATATTTATTGACGTTCACCGCGACTCAAGTACAGACGTTACTGATTTTGTGACGGTAAACGGAGAGGAATGTGCACGCATGATGTTTGTGGTGGATAACGGCGAAGGATATGATATCAAGCCTGACTATGAATCCAATTACAAGCTGGCTCAAGCCATTACAAATGAGTTGGAGAAGATTCACAATGGGTTCACGCGTCCTATCCGTATCAAGTCGCATAGTCATAACCAAAATATTTCTGACATGTGCCTGCTAATTGAATTGGGACACAATGCAAACACACTGGAGCAAGCGAAAAATGCCGTCAAATATTTTGCGATGACTATAAACCGTGTGGTGAAAATTGACTAACTGCTATGTCGAAGCCAAACGACTGTATACGTCACTGTATCAACATCAAAAAAGCGGAAGATAAGGCATTTACCCTATCCCCCGCTTTTTGCTCCCGGAGAACCGCATAACAACGGGCTTTCTCTGCGCTAATCCGTGACGGATACCCCCTTGTTTCGGCGGTATTTTTTTGCCCTATTCGCATCAGCTACTTTGCGACACTGATTTCGGCACTTTTCAGAGTAGTAGATTTATACTTTTTGATCGCCATAGCCCCGATAGTATACATTAAAATCTGCCCATATAACCGTATCAAATAAATGATATAATACTGTTATCCCAATTCTGGCGGAGGGAACATTTATGCGAAAGAGAATATATGAAATAATTGAATTATCTAACGGTTCCGATTTGTGGAGTAGTATCTATGACTATTTTATGATGTTTGTAATAATAGCAAGCCTTCTTCCACTAGCATTTAAGCAAGACAATATAATATTTAGCGTTGTTGATAAAATAGCCGTTACTGTATTTATAATTGACTATTTGTTGCGTCTCTGTACGGCGGACTACAGGTATAAAAAAAAGTCTATATCATCTTTTTTTCGATATCCATTTTCATTAATGGCTATAATTGATTTAATCTCAATACTGCCATCTGTTACTTTGCTTAATAGCACCTTCAAGCTTTTAAGAATCTTCCGCTTGATTCGTGCATTTAGGGTATTTAGAGTATTGAAGGTCTTGCGTTATTCAAAAAGTTTCAAAATAATAACATCTGTATTTAAGAAGCAAAGAGAACCATTGTTAGCGGTAGGAACACTGGCAGTTGCATACATAATTATTTCAGCTCTTATAATTTTTAATGTCGAACCAAATTCTTTTGATACATTCTTTGATGCTGTGTATTGGGCAACAGTATCGCTTACGACAATGGGTTATGGTGATATCTATCCCGTTACAACAATCGGGCGTACTGTTACAATGATTTCGGCAATATTTGGAATAGCAATTGTGGCTTTACCAGCAGGTATAATTACTGCTGGATACATGAATGAAATAAATAAGAAAGATAACAATTAAGAGAAACATCAATTGAGACTTCCACCGTCACGGTATCACCCCCCAAAAACGGAGGGTAAGGCTTTACCCTATCCCCCGCTTTTTGCTCCCGGAGAACCGCATAACAACGGGCTTTCTCCGCGCTAATCCGTGATGGATACCCCCTTGTTCTGACGGTATTTCTTCGCCCGCTTCGCATCTGCCGCTTTCCGACACTGATCTCGGCACTTTTCAGAGCAGTAGGCCTTACAGCCGCCACAAGAAAAGGATTACCGCATATAGCGCAAAGCTTTGTGTTGACTGGCAGTTCTCCTTTGAGCGTCAAAGATGCCAACGAGCAATTGCAGCGATATCAGAGATGGGATAACAACTTTCCACTACTGGTTTTGGGCAGGAAATCTCCCCTTCAGTATTGGAGGGAGCTTTCCGCCCAAAGTGTACAATTGACAACGTAGAGCTGCTCTCCCCATATCCATTGCATAACGCAATCCTAATATGATATATTCTTAAGTAAATCATCAATGAAGGCAGAAATAATGGATTATAAAAACGCTCTCGGCATAATATTGGCCAACACTGCGGGTATATCATCAGAAGATGCCGAAAAACTTATTGAAATACCTGCTGATGTGGATATGGGAGACTATGCTTTCCCGTGTTTTAGCCTTGCAAAAACTCTTCGTAAAGCGCCGCCCGTTATTGCGCAGGATTTGTGCTCGCGGATAGACAAACCTTCTTTTGTATCAAGCATTAAACCTGTCGGCGGTTATATTAATTTCTTTATTGAAAGGCAGAGCTTTATAACCGACGTGCTCAAAGACGTAAGGCAGGCCGGCAGCAAGTTCGGTGGCAGCGATTTCGGCCGCGGGAAAACGGTTTGCATAGATTATTCGTCTATCAACATTGCAAAGCCCTTTCATATAGGGCATTTGTCTTCCACTGTTATTGGCGCCGCGCTTTACCGCGTTTACGGTTTTCTCGGCTACAGACCGATTGGCATAAATCACTTAGGTGACTGGGGTACGCAGTTCGGAAAGCTTATCGCCGCATATAAAAAATGGGGCAGCAAAGAAGACATAGAAAAAAACGCGGTGTCCGCTATGCTTGAATTATACGTTCGTTTTCACGATGAAGCGGAAAAAGACGAAAGCCTCAATGAAGAAGGCCGGGCATGGTTTAAGAAAATTGAAGACGGGGATAAGCAGGCTCTTGAGATATTCGAATGGTTTAAGGAGCTTACATTAAAAGAAGCGAGCATAATATACGACATGCTGGGTGTCAGCTTCGACAGCTATGCCGGCGAAAGCTTCTATAACGATAAGATGCAGCCCGTAATTGACGAGCTTGAACAAAAGAATATGCTTGAGCTGTCGGATGGCGCTTACGTTGTCAGGCTCGGTGACGAATTACCGCCCTGCATCGTGCTTAAATCCGACGGAGCAACGCTTTATTCAACACGGGATTTGGCGGCGGCTTTTTACCGAAAACAAACATACGGTTTCTGCAAGTGCCTGTACGTTGTTGCATATCAGCAGAATCTGCATTTCAAACAGCTTTTTAAAGTTATTGAGAAGATGGGTTACGGCTGGGCAAAGGACTTGGAGCACGTTGCGTTCGGTATGGTCTCTCTGGAGGACGGAACGCTTTCGACCCGCCGGGGCAAAGTTGTATTTTTGCAGGACGTGCTTGAGCGTGCTGTAGAAAAAACACGTGCCATAATCGAGGAAAAATCGCCCGATCTTGAAAACAAAGATGAGGTCGCAAAGATTGTAGGGGTCGGCGCTGTTGTGTTCGACACGCTTTTATCGGCAAGGATAAAAGATATATCGTTTTCGTTTGACCGCGTGCTTAATTTTGACGGCGAGACGGGACCTTATGTGCAGTATACGCACGCGCGCTGTGCGAGCCTTCTTAGAAGGGCAGGTTTTGATTGGGAGAAAGAGCAATTTGACGCCGCTGCGCTTGATAATGAGCATGCATTTGCTGTTGCCAAACTGCTATACTCTTTCCCCGAAACGGTGCAAAAAGCATGTGATAAAAATGAACCGTATATTATAACGCGATATACGCTTGAGCTTGCAAAGGCGTTTAACAGGTTCTATTATGAGCATCGTATAATAGACGAAAACAGGAGAAAAACATCCGCAAGGCTTGTGCTTGCCGCATGTGTCAAACAGGTGATAAAAACCGGCCTTTCTCTTATCGGAGTAGGAGCGCCTGAGCGCATGTAAGCTTAGATTAAATATAGATTATGCGTTGCAGCAATATAGTTTTTAGAGGTAAATTATGCTTGATATCAAAAGAATACGTACCGTACCCGAGCAAGTAAAAGAATCCCTCGAAAAGCGCGGGGTAACAGGCGCGGTTGAAAAAATAGCTGCGCTTGACAAACAGCGCCGAGAGATTATTGTCAAAACAGAGGCGCTCAAAAACCACCGTAACGAGGCTTCAAAACAAATACCGCAAAAGAAAAAGGCGGGAGAAGATGTAAAAGCGCTGCTTGACGAATTAAAACAGCTTTCCGAAGATATAAAGTCGCTTGACGAAAAGCTTTCTGATGTTGAAAGAAAGCTTAACGCTGTTATGCTGCTAACACCTAACGAGCCGTACCCTGATGTCCCTGCAGGGCTAAGCGATGCGGATAATATTGAAGTAAAAAAATGGGGAGTACCGCGCAGCTTTAGCTTTGAGCCGCGTGCCCACTGGGACATTGGCACAGGGCTTGATATACTCGATTTTGAAACGGCGGCAAAGCTTACAGGCGCCCGGTTTGCGTTGTATAAAGGTTTAGGAAGCCGTTTAGAACGTGCGCTTATAAACTTTATGCTTGATATGCACACGGAAAAATACACTGAAGTATTTACTCCTTTTATCGTAAACAGAGCATCAATGCTCGGAACCGGCCAGCTGCCAAAGTTTGAAGAAGATGCTTTCAGGCTTGCGGATACCGATTATTTTCTTATACCCACAGCAGAAGTGCCGGTTACAAACATGTACCGCGACTGCGTTTTAGAGAAGCTTCCTGTTTACCATGCCGCGTACAGCGCGTGTTTCAGGGCAGAGGCAGGCAGCGCAGGGCGTGATACCCGGGGGCTTATAAGGCTGCACCAGTTTAACAAGGTTGAGCTTGTTAAATTAGTACATCCTGATGATTCTCAGGCTGAGCTTGAAAAACTGCTTGCTGACGCGGAAAAGGTACTACAAGAGCTGCAGCTGCCATACCGCGTAGTGCAGCTTTGCACCGGAGACCTTGGTTTTTCTTCCGCGAATACATATGATATTGAGGTTTGGATGCCAAGCTATAATCGCTATGTTGAAATATCATCGTGCTCAAACTGCCGCGATTTTCAGGCAAGGCGCGCCAACATTAAATTCAAAAGCGACGCGGATGCAAAACCAGAATATGTGCATACATTAAACGGCAGCGGGCTTGCGGTAGGAAGAACCGTAGCGGCAATACTCGAAAACTACCAGCGTGCTGACGGAAGTGTTGATGTGCCTTCAGCTCTCCAGGGGTTTATGAAAACAAGCTTAATAAAATAACGTTTTGCTGTTAAAGCAAAACTTACGGTTAATAAAATAATTTTGCATGCAAAGAGGAGCCGTAAAAGCTCCTCTTTATTATGTCTTATGTTTATTTTAAGTATTTAGCCGGATCTTTATTATCACCGTCTACTATGTATTCGAAATGCAGATGATATGAGAGATCGAGTTCCTTTGGCATCTCGCCTATTTTTCCTATCTGCTTGCCTGCGTTTACCTTGTCTCCTTCCTCTACCAACACCTCTCCTAAGCCTGCATAAAGCGTTTTTGCTTTATCTGAGTGAGAAATGACAACGACGCCTCCGTCCGCTTCATTGGAATATACTTCTGTAACCGTACCGGCAAGCGCCGCAACAACTATCGTGTCTTTATCGGCCTTTATATCTATACCGTTATGCGTTCTCCACATGTCAAGTGACGGAAACAATACGAGTTCGTTACCCGAAAACGCATTTATTATCTGCCCTTCCACCGGCTTTTGAAGTCTTACACTGCTGCCGCCCGATACAGGCTTTGAGGTCTTTGAAGGCGTGGCTGCAGGTGTTTCACTGGGTGTCGGCTGAGGGCTTGGCGCGGGCGTCGTGTATGCTGCAATTTCGTCCTCCAGGCTGGGCGCTTCGATTATTGAAGCCCCGGTGTTTTTTTCGGGTGCAGGGGGTTCCTTCGGCCATGTAAGAAGAGCTGTCACCCCTGCCGCTGCTACACAAAGAAAAATAAGCACATACAGCCCCTGTTTACGGAAAAATGTTTTAACGTTGCTTCTGGTCAATTTCTCGGAGAATTTATTCCGAAAATCCTTAAAATTCATATCTTACACCTCCACGCTAAAATCTTTCCCCATTTATCAAAAAAAATACCATTAAAAGAAAATGCGCGGGTAATATGAAAGTAATATTAAGAGAGTTATTTAACCGTTACTCCGGAATAATAGTGAGTGAGTATATCTATATAATCGGCTCCGTTTTTTGCCATTGCGTTTGCGCCCGTTTGGCTCAATCCTACTCCATGCCCAAATCCTTTTGTAGAAAAGGTTATGCTGTCAGCAACATCAATACTGATAATAGTTGAGTTTAGCGAGAATATGCTTCTTAACTCCCGTCCCGTAAATGTTTTTGTGCCAATCTGTATTGTGTTTATACGTCCGCTGTCAAACCGAGTAATTTTGCCTATTAAAGGTGCGTTTTTAAAGCTGATATCGGATGAAAAAGCTTTCATGCGCGTTATAAACTCGTCACGCGAAACCGTTACAGTACCGTAATAATTTGATGAGGCTTCTTCTCCCTCGCTTTGTACGCTTACAAGGTAAGGGAGAGCTTGTGAATATACATTTTCGCAGTTTTCAGTAAATCCGCCTGAAGATGCGTGATAAAACACCTGTATATGTTCGCCTTCGTAATAAATCATTTCTCCTCGCGTTGATGTTACAGCCTTGATTATTTTATTTAGGTACTTGTCTGTATCGCCACTCCAGCGTGATGCCATTTCCTTCGCAGTAAGGTATGCCTGGCAATGGGTGCTGTCGGTGCAAATATCTGCTCCCTGATGAGCAGAGCATCCGCCGTGAAGTGATTTGTAAACAGTATATGTACGGGCTGCAACAGCCTGAGCTTTTAATGCCTCAGGTTCATAAGATGCTGGCATTTCCGCCGCCACTACACCAATAAGATATTCTTCAAGAGGCATTGTTGCAACCGAGCCGTCCAGCCATACATCTATATCGGTGGAGCCTTTGCCGACATCAGATATTATTATTTCTATTTCGGCAGCAGGCGGCAGCGGAGTATCTTCCTGCTTATCCGAAAAAATAGCAGGTAATAATATTACAACCAGTAAAAAGAATACAGCCGCAAAAAATGCTGCGCCGTGCGGCGTTAACCTGCAACGTTTTTTTCTTCTCAGAAAGATTCACCTCCGTTTTTTAATTGTATGGCGTTGCAGGTTGTCTTATGCAGCTTTTGATTGCTTATAAAAGCATAAATTAAATATACGCACCGGTAAAAGCTCTGATTTGCTCTGCGCATAATGGATGTCTATAACTGGGGGTTATCTGAATAAATCAAGGAACCTGTCAATCACAGTTTTGCCGTTGCCGTCATCGGCGGGCGGCTGAATAGTTTTTGGCTTTTCAATGCCTTTTGTCATCAAAATATATTGAACGCTTAGAGGCTTGTTTTTACTCGGTGAAGCGAACGATACTGCCGTGTTGTCTTCGGCTTTTGGCATATCGATGCCGTCTTTCATTTCATTAAGACCGCTCTTAAACTCTTCCTGTGCGTCCATTAGCTGCTGTATGCCGCCCGGCATGCGTTTTAAATACCTGTATATACGCTGTGCACCCTGTGCACTTTGCGAAACGCCGTCCGTATAAGAAGCAATACCGCTTTTCAATTCTGCATAGCCTTCACGCAGCGGCTGAACGCCTTGTGCCAGCGAAGCTGCCGCGTCATCAAAATCCGCATATTCGGCGGCTGTTTGATTTACACCCGCCATATAATTGCTCAGGCCTGCTGAGGCGGAGGACAAATTGCCGGAGACCGATTCTATACCGTCTATTAAATCTATCGTGCCCGAGGCCAGCTCGCGTACCGATTCGTCATCGCTTGAAAGCAGCGACTGTGCCAGCGCTGCTAAACCGGCAGTATTGCTGCAAAGCTCATCAAGCCCGCCGCTTACCGCAGCAATGCCGTCCGATATTCCCTGCCCGTTCTGCGCCAATTCGTTAAGACCGGTTTGTATAGCGGCAGAAACCGGCGGAATGCTTTCTGCGCCCGTAAAATAATCGTTTAGTCCATCGCCGTATTGTACGGCACTTTCTGATAAGAGCGAGCCGCTTGCAGACAATGTTCCAAGCCCGTTACTTAAGTCTTTCGCGCCCTTTGTCAGAGAACCCGCTCCGCTTTTTAGCTCCGACATGCCATCGGCCATATCAGAAGCGCCGTCTATCATCTCTCCTATTCCATCTTCCAGCTCGCCTATATCATCCGAAAACGCCGTCCAGTTGCTGTTTACCAGCGCAATAGTTATTGGCTCCATCTCAAAATCACTTATTATTGCTTCAACCACAAGTTCGCTGCTTTCGCCGGGCAATATCATATGGCTTATTGTTGCGGTGCTGCCAGCGGTCGTCATGGACGCGCCGTTAGAGCTTATATTCTCAGCCTTTTTCATATTAAGCGGCACACTTATTTGGGTTGTAAGCCCTTTGCGCACATTTTCGTCGCAAAGCTCATTTGGCGTAATATTTAAGCGTATATTCAGTCTTCCGCTTGCGCCGCAAAGGCTGTCCGCCGATATGCTCTTCCCGTCAAGCGACCAGCGTATATTGACCGATACAGGCAGCTCGCCTTTCGCTGTGCCCTGATAATAAAGGCCGCCTTCAACATACGAATCCGGAAAACTTATCATATCCCCGTCAACGCTGGGCACGCTGGTTGTAGAGAGATTTTTGATATCAGTATAGCTGCCGAAATCGGTATAGCTGCCGATTAACCTGTTGACCACATAGATATTATCTACTCTGCCGCTGTTGCTAAGCTTTGCATATACGGTTTCGCTTTTCTGCACCGCGGCTGCCATTCCGCTGCTTAGCGCAATGCATGCAATGATAAGCAAAACGGCGGCGACTTTTTTTGCCATGCCAAATCCTTTTGTTTTTTGTACCGCCAGACAATCGGCTTTATATTTCATTATTCTTTCTCCTCTTAAACAAGTTATTTTCAATCGTGGTTTTTTGTATAGGTTTATCGAGCAGCATTAAAAGCGCAGGCAGAACAAACAGTGCCAAAACGCCGGAAAGAAGACCTCCCCTGCCTATCAGCACGCCCAGCTGCGCAAGAGCGGGCTGCGCGAACGAGCCCGCTACCACAAAACCGGCCGCCGAAAGCACAAGCGCCGAAATCATTATAGACGCTCCCGCTTTTTCCACGGCAAGTTCTGAAGCATCCCTTTTATTAAGCGTTGCCCTTCCTTCTTTATAACTGTTTGTCATCAATATTGCATAGTCGATTGTTGCGCCTAGTTGAATCGCGCTGATTACTATATAGCCAATAAAAATCATAGGCGTGCCTTCAAAATACGGCACCGCCATATTCAGCCATATAGACGTTTGTATCACAAACAGCAGTATCACAGGAATTAGAATAGATTTGAAAGTAAAAAGTACAATTATGCCTACAAATATTATGGAGAGCAATGTAAGCAGTGAAAAATCTCCCGATGCCTCTTCCCTTATATCGTATATAACAGGCGATGCGCCCGTAACATAGTATTCACTAAAATGCGCAGCAGCCGCTGACCTTATGTT